>NZ_JBVJVK010000013.1:133789-189779 GCF_055603705.1 Actinosynnema sp. NPDC037264
TCGTCGTCCACTGTCCCACGGTAGCAAACTCCACGCAACTGTTCCCGCCGCCCACCTCGCGCCCCCCCACCCCCCCCGACGCCCGCCCCAGGGGGGGGGGGGGGGCCGCGGGCCCCCCCCCCCCCCCCCCTCTCCGCTCGTGCGGCTACTGCCCGGCGGCGGCCACGCCGACGGTCGCGTTCTCGTACGCCGTCGCGCGGTCGAACACCACCTCGCCGTCCACCCACACCTTGCGCGGCCGGAGGTCGTCGTCCCACCACACCAGGTCCGCCACGGCGCCGACCTCGAGCCGGCCCAGCGTCGGCTCGCCGATCGCGTCGGCCGGGACGACGGTCGCCGACGCCAGCGCGTCCGCCGGGTCCACCCCCACCGACACGATGTTGCGCACGGCCAGGTCCAGGGTCAGCGCGCTGCCCGCGATCGTGCCCTCCGGCGAACGCGGCACGCCGTCCTCCGTCAGCAGCACGTCCGCGCCGCCGAGCTGGTAGCGGCCGGGCGGCATGCCGGCGGCGGCCACGGCGTCCGTGACCAGCGCGACCCGGTGCCCGGCGGCGTTGAAGACCAGCCGGCAGACGTCCGGGCCGACGTGCGCCAGGTCCGCGATCAGCCCCAACGTGAACCGGTCGTCCACCAGCGCCACGCCCGGCACGCCCGGTTCGCGGTGGCCGAGCGGGCGCTGGGCGTTGAACAGGTGCGTGACCATGCGGGCGCCCGCCTCGGCGGCGGCCCTGGTCTGCTCGCCCGTCGCGTCGCTGTGCCCGACCGCGACCAGCACGCCCGCCGCCGCCAGCCTGCGCACGGCCTCCAGGCCGCCCGGCTGCTCCGGGGCGAGCGTCACCATGCGCAGCGCGTGCCGCAGCACCGCGTCGCCCAGCAGCAGGTCGATCTCGGCCGGGCCCGGCGGCACCATCAGCGCCGGGTCGTGCACGCCCGCGCGTTTCGGCGACAGGAACGGCCCTTCCAGGTGCACGCCGAGCGGCTTGGCGCCCGCGTGCGGCGGCAGGGTGGCCGACGCCGCCAGCACGGCGTGCGCCTGGCGGATGGCTACCGGCACCGGCGCGGTGATCAGGGTCGGCAGGAAACGGGTCACCCCCGTTCGCGGGAGCGCTCTCGCCACCTCCGACATGCCTTCGGGGTCCACCTCGGCGAAGTCGACCCCGACCGCCCCGTTGACCTGCACGTCCACCAGGCCCGGGGTGAGCAGGCCGTCGGTCAGCACCTCGGCGCCGTCGGGTGGTGAACCCGCGACGACCTCGACGATCCGGCCTGCCCTGAACCTCAGGCTGACGGGACCGGTGATGGTCCGACCGAGCAGTGCTCGCGGAGCTGCGACAACCGTGTCCAAGGTCCCTCCTCAAATGGTCCAGACCATTATGGCCGGAAGTGGCGGACGCCGTCACGTGTGGTTATAAGATAACCGAATAGAGTAGAGATGGGTGAATGTTTCGCCGCGCGGCGGGTTGGCCGCGCGGCGCTTCGGCGTGGCCCATACTTGGCGCCAGACATCCGAGGTCTAGCTGACGAGTCGAGGGCCGCCGTGGCAGTGACCGACGACGCCATCCTGCGCGTCAAGGAGATGATCGTCTCGGGCGAGCTGAGGCCGGGCGACCGACTGCCGCGCGAGGCGGACCTCGCCGAGCGGCTCGGGCTGTCGCGGAACTCCCTGCGTGAGGCGGTCAAGGCGTTGTCGCTGGTCAGGGTGCTGGACGTGCGGCAGGGTGACGGCACGTACGTGTCCAGCCTGCGTGCCGACGACCTGCTCGGCGCGTTGTCGTTCGTGCTCGACCTGCACCGCGGCGAGGACTCCGTGCTGGAGGTCCTGCAGGTGCGCCGCATCCTCGAACCGGCCGCCGCGGCGATGGCGGCGCAGCGGGTCGGGCCGGACGAGGTCGCCGCGCTGCGGGCGTTGTGCGACGCCGCCGAGTCCGCGCGGTCGGTGGAGGAGCTGGTCGAGCACGACCTGGAGTTCCACCGCGCCGTCGCGCAGGGCTCGGGCAACGCCTACCTGGCCCAGCTGCTGGACACCCTCGCCGGCCCGACCGTCCGCGTGCGCATCTGGCGCGGCATCACGCAGGGCGGCGCGGTGGACCGGACCGTCGCCGAGCACCGCGCCATCGTCGACGCCCTGGCCGCGCACCAGCCCGAACTGGCCCGTTCGTGGTCGACGGTGCACGTGGCGGGCGTTGAGCAGTGGCTGTCCGACCTGGCGTGACGCCCGCCGACCGTGTTCCGGGCGGTCAACTCGGCCGTTCCAAACGGAGGACACAGGCGACGCGAACGCAGGACACGCGGGTCAGGTGCGGTTGAAGTGGAACGGGCAGGTGGAGCCGCCCCGGGCGATCGTGGTCGGTCGGCGGAAGGCCACGCGGTGGCGGGCGGGGTCGATGGCGTCGATCCACGCGGCGTCGACGTCGCAGAACACCTCGCCCGGTTCGGGGCACGCCGGCGCCCGCGAGGACGCGCACGTAGAAGCAGCGGTGGACGTCGACGTGCGGTGTCCGTACCCGCGCACGCGCGGGACGGTCGGCACGCTCCAACCACCAACCTGGCGCTGACCAGGGTTTGCTCTTACGCGCCACAACGCACACCCGGGCCACCGTGCCGGAGAGGATCAGTGCGCCAGCAGGCCCTCGGCGCGCAGGTCGTCCCACACCGCGTCGGGCACCGGCGACGGGAAGACGGCGGCCCGCATCTCCGCCGCCGTCCGCACGCCCAGCAGCACCGACACCACCGCCGGGTGCCGGAACGGGAACGACACCGCCGCCTGCGGCAACGTCACGCCGTGCCGCGCGCAGACGGCGGCGATCCGCCGGGCGCGCTCCACCAACGACTCCGGCGCGGCCCGGTAGTCGTAGGTCGAGCCGACGTCGGGCCGGGCCAGCAGCCCGGAGTTGAACACCCCCGCCGCCACCACCGACACGCCACGCGAGGCGCACAGGTCCAGCAACTCCGCCCCGCCCTGCTCCAGCACGGTGTACCGCCCGGCCAGCAGCACCACGTCCAGGTCGGTCTCCCGGACGAACCGCGCGGGCATCTCCCACTGGTTCATCCCGACGCCGACGGCCCCGACGACGCCCTCCGACCGCAGCGCCAGCAACGCGGGCACGGCCTCCGACACCGCCTGCTCCCCGTGCGAGTCCGGGTCGTGCACGTACACCACGTCCACCCGGTCCAGCCCCAGCCGGTCCAAAGAGGACTCCAACGACCGCCGCACGCCGTCCGCGCTGAAGTCCCACCGCCGCCACGCCGTCGCGGGCACGGCGAACCCGTTCGCCATGTCGTCGCCGTCGCCGAACCCCGGCTCCAACACCCGGCCCACCTTCGTGGAGACGACGAACGACTCCCGCGGCCGGCCCGCCAGGAACGCGCCGATCCGCCGCTCCGACAAGCCCAGCCCGTAGTGCGGCGCGGTGTCGAAGTACCGGACACCGGCGTCCCAGGCGGCCTCCAACGCGCCGAACGCGTCCACATCGGACACTTCCGCGTACAGGTTGCCGATCGGACCGCCGCCGAACCCCAACCGCGACAGGGGGATCACTCCTGCACCTTCCCCGTGGCGAAGCGGGTCACCACCACAGGTGGCGTGTTCCCGGCGCCGACGCTGCGAGTGTTGCGACAGGAGGACATGCCGGCGCCGCCGGAGGACCCGAGGCACGTCGCCTTGGCCGAACGGTCCAAAGCGGACGTGACCGCAACGGTGTCCTGCGGCGCCATCACGATCGCCTTCGCGCCCTGGATGCCGAGACGCTTCATGGTCCCCTCAGTCCGTTCAGGGTTTCGGGCGCAACCGCAGACCGTGCATGCCGCCGTCGACCGCGAGGACGGTGCCGGCGGTGGAACCGGAGAGCGGACCGGCCAGGTAGGCGATGGCGCCCGCGACCTCGTCCGCCGAGACCAGCCGCCCGTGCGGCTGCCTGGCCTCCAGCGCGGCCCGCTCGGCGGCCGGGTCCGGCGCCGAGTCGAGCAGGCGGCCCACCCACGGGGTGTCCGCCGTGCCGGGGGCCACCGCGTTCACGCGGATGCCCTCGCGCACGTAGTCCGCGGCCATGGCCAGCGTCAACGCGTGTACCGCGCCCTTGCTCGCCGAGTACAGCGCGCGCTGCGGCAGACCGGCCCAGGCCGCGATGGAGCCGGTGTTCACGATCGCCGCGGACGGCGACTTCCGCAGGTGCGGCAGCGCGGCGCGGGCGACCCGGGCCATGCCGACCACGTTCACGTCCAGCACCCGGTGCCACTCGTCGTCCGGGTTCGCCGTCACGTCGCCCTGCGCGCCGACGCCCGCGTTGTTCACCACCACGTCGAGCCGGCCGAACCGCTCGACCACCTCGTCGATCGCGGCGCGCACCGACGCGTCGTCGGTGACGTCCACCCTGATCCCGTGCAACGGCGGGTCGACCTCCGGGACGAGGTCCAGCGCCACCGCGGTCGCGCCCCGGTCGGCCAGCAACCGCGCGGTGGCCAGGCCGATGCCCGACGCGCCGCCGGTCACCACCGCCACCAGCCCTGCGAACTCGCTCACCGCTCCTCCTGCAACTCGGTCCACACCGGACCGTCCGGGTACCGGTAGTCGGTCAGGGTCCGCTCCCGCAGCCGGGCCGAGAAGCCGGGCTCGGCGGGCGCGACGTACCGGCCGTCGCGCACCACGGCGGGATCGGTGAAGTGCTCGTGCAGGTGGTCGACCCACTCCAGGACGCGGCCGTCGGCGGTGCCGGAGACCGCCACGAAGTCGACCATCGCCAGGTGCCTGACCAGCTCGCACAGGCCGACGCCGCCCGCGTGCGGGCACACCGGCACGCCGAACTTCGCCGCCAGCAGCAGGATCGCGACGTTCTCGTTCACGCCGCCCACCCGGCACGCGTCGAGCTGCAGCACGGCGATCGCGTCGGCCTGGAGCAGCTGCTTGAACACCACCCGGTTCTGCACGTGCTCGCCGGTGGCGACCCTGATCGGGCTCAACGCCCTCGCGATCGCGCCGTGCGCCAGCACGTCGTCCGGCGAGGTGGGCTCCTCGATCCAGTACGGGTCGAACGGCGCCAGCTCGCGCATCCACGCGATGGCGGTGCCGACGTCCCACCGCTGGTTGGCGTCCACGGCGATGCGCACGTCCGGGCCGACGACCTCGCGGGCCAGCTTCATCCGCCGCACGTCGTCGTCCAGGCTGCCGCCGACCTTCAGCTTGATCATGTCGAAGCCGTCGGCCAACGCCTGCCGCGCCAGGCCCGCCAGCTTGTCGTCGGCGTACCCGAGCCAGCCCGGTGACGTCGTGTAGGCCGGGTAGCCGTCCCGGACCAGCGCTTCCGCCCGTTCGGCACGTCCGGGCTCCGCGCGCCGCAGGATGTCCAGCGCCTCGTCGGGCGTGAGCGCGTCGGACAGGTAGCGGAAGTCGACCAGGCCGACGATCTCCTCCGGCGTCATGCCCGACAGGAACCGCCACAGCGGCAGGCCCGCGCGCCGCGCCGCCAGGTCCCACGCGGCGTTGACCACCGCGCCGAGCGCCATGTGCGCGACGCCCTTCTCCGGGCCGAGCCACCGCAGCTGCGAGTCGCCGACCAGCTCCGCGGACAGCGCGGCCAGGTCGGCGGCGGTCTCCGGCACGGGCCGGCCGACCACGTGGTGCGCCAACGACCGGATCGCGGCGGCCTGCACGTCGTTGCCGCGGCCGATGGTGAACGCCAGCCCGTAGCCCTCCGGGCCGCCCGACGTGCGCAGCACGACGTAGGCGGCGGAGTAGTCCGGGTCGGGGTTCATCGCGTCCGACCCGTCCAGCTCCCGCGAGGTCGGGAACCGGATGTCCAGCACGTCCAGCGCGACGACCCGGTCCGCCCCCGTGGTCACCTCACGCCTGCCCGAGCGTCTGCCGCTGCCTGCCCAGCCCGTCGATCTCCAGCTCCACCACGTCGCCCGCCCGCAGGTACGGCTTGGGCTCAGGTTGGCCGAGCGCCACGCCCGCCGGCGTGCCGGTGTTGATGACGTCACCTGGTCGGAGGACGAGGAACCAGCTCAGGTAGCGGACCAGCTCGGCCACCGGGAAGATCATGTTCTTGGTGGACGAGTCCTGCCGCGGCACGCCGTTGACCCACAGCCGCATGCCGAGCGCCTGCGGGTCGCCGACCTCGGCCGCGGGCACGAGGAAGGGGCCGAGCGGGTTGAACGTCTCGCAGTTCTTGCCCTTGTCCCACTGCCCGCCGCGCTCGAGCTGGAACTCGCGCTCGCTGACGTCGTGGGACACCGCGTACCCGGCGACGCAGGTCAAGGCCTCTTCGGCGGACTCCAGGTACCGGGCCTCGCGGCCGATGACCACGGCCAGCTCGACCTCCCAGTCCGTCTTCGTCGACCGGCGCGGCACCAGCACCTCGTCGTTCGGGCCGACGATCGTGTCCGGTGTCTTGAGGAACACCACCGGCTCGGTCGGGAGCTGGGCGCCGGTCTCCTCCGCGTGGTCGCGGTAGTTGAGGCCGATGCAGACGATCTTGCCGACGCCCGCGACCGGCGACCCGATCCGCACGCCGTCCGCCACGATCGGGTGGAGTTCGCCGGCGGCGAGCGCGGCCCGCGCGCGGGCGATGCCGTCGTCGGCCAGGAAGGCGCCGGTCACGTCGTCGGTCACCGGGGTCAGGTCGTACGTGACGCCGTCGTCGGCACGGACGGCGGGTCGTTCGGAGCCCAGCGGTCCCAGGCGCAGCAACTGCACGGCAGGTCCTCCTCGAAAAGCCGGTCGACAGATCGGATGTATAGCGCTCTCCGACAGCTCCGTCTAGAGGACGTCCAGTTAGTGGTCCGATGAATCCCGGTTACGAAGGGTCGCGATGAAACTCCACCGCGCGGTGTGGGCGTCCACCGCCACCGCCGCACTGCTCGGCACGCTCCTCGTCGGCAGCGCCTCGGGAGCCGACCCCGCGGCCAGACCGCTGCCGCCGAACCGCGCCGACCACGCGAGCGGCGGGTCGTCCGAGCGGGTCGGCACGGCGCTCGCCCGCGCCACCGGGCCGGTCACCGCGTTCGTCGAGCTGACCACGACCCCGGCCACCAGGGCGTACGGCGACGAGAAGGCGCGCGGCGGGCCCGACCCCGCGGCGGCCGCACGAGCCGCCCGGCAGCACGCCGACGCGCAGGCCGACCGGGTGCTGACCGCGCTGCGGGGCCAGGACGCCACCACCCGGGAGATCGCCAAGACGCACAACGCGGTGCCGGGCGTGGTGGTCGCCGCCGACGCCGCGAGCCTGCGCGGGCTGACCGCGTTGCCCGAGGTCGAGTCCGTGCGGCTGACCGTGCCGAAGTCGGTCCGCAACGCGGGCGCGGTCGAGCTGACGCGCGCCGCGCGGGTGTGGCGGGACACCGGCCGGTACGGCGAGGGCCTGCGCATCGGCGTCATCGACACCGGCGTCGACTACACGCACGCCGACTTCGGCGGCCCCGGCACCACCGCCGCCCACGAGGCCGTCGACCCCACCGGGCCGTGGACGCCGACCGCCAAGGTCGTCGGGGGCCACGACTTCGCGGGCGACGCCTACGACTCGGCCAAGCCGGAGCAGGCGGTGCCGGCGCCCGACCCGAACCCCGTGGACTGCCAGGGCCACGGCACGCACGTCGCGGGCACCGCCGCCGGGTACGGCGAGAACGCCGACGGCACGCCGTTCACCGGCGACTACTCGGCGTTGACGCCCGAGGCGGTGGCAGGCATGCGGATCGGACCCGGGACCGCGCCGAAGGCCTCGCTGTACGCGTTGAAGGTGTTCGGCTGCACGGGCGCGACCGAGCTGGTCGGGCAGGCCCTCGACTGGTCGCTCGACCCGAACGGCGACGGCGACTTCGGCGACCGCCTCGACGTGGTCAACCTGTCGCTGGGCGGCGACTTCGCGGGCCAGGACGACCCGGACAGCCTGTTCGTGCGCAAGGTCGTGGAGCACGGCGTGGTGGTGGTCGCGGCGGCCGGCAACGGCGGCGACTTCTACGACGTCGGCGGCTCGCCCGCGAACACGCCCGAGGCGTTGGCGGTGGCCAACACGCGGGACGCGTTCGCGCTGCTCGACGGGGTCGAGGTGGGCGGCGCGAGCCAGGCGGGGCAGTACAGCAAGAGCTACGCCGGGTACGCCGCGCTGGACGTGACGCTGCCCGTCGTGCCGGTGTCCGACCCGGAGAACCTCGACGGCTGCGCGTCGATCGCCGAGGACCTGACCGGCAGGTTCGTGTGGCTGGAGTGGGACGAGGACGACGCGACGCGCGAGTGCGGCTCGGCCGCGCGGACCGACAACGCCGAGGCGGCGGGCGCGCGGGGCGTGCTGCTGCCCGCCACCAGCGAGCACTTCAAGGCCGCCATCGCGGGCAACGCGGGCATCCCGGCGTTCCAGTTCACGCGTGCGGCGACCGACGCCGTGCGGCCCGCGTTGGACGACGGGACGCTCCGGGTGCGGATGCTCGGCTCGCTGCGCAACGCCGTGCCGACGATGACGCCGACCCTGGCGGACACGATCACGCCGTCGTCCTCGCGCGGGTCGCGCGGGGCCGCGGCGGCCAAGCCGGACGTGGCCGCGCCCGGTGACACGATCGTGTCCGCGTCGGCAGGCACGGGGGCCGAGGCGGTGAGCATGGGCGGCACGTCCATGGCCGCGCCGCACGTGGCCGGCATCGCCGCACTGGTGCGCGAGGCGCGTCCGGAGTGGACGGTCGAGGAGGTCAAGGCCGCGATCATGAACACCGCGACCGGCGACGTGACCGACGGCGACGACCACACCACCGGCACGCCCGAGGCGCCGATGCGGGTCGGCGCGGGCCGGGTGGACGCGCTGGACGCGGTCGGCGTCGACCTGCTGGCCATGGTCGCGGACGACCCCGGCACCGTCGGCGTGTCGTTCGGGCCGGTCGAGGCGGCGGAGCCGCTGTCGGTGGGCAAGACGGTGGAGGTGGTGAACAAGTCGGCGTCGGTGCGCACGGCCCGGGTGACCTACCAGCCCGCGACCACCGTGCCCGGCGCGGCGTTCGAGGTCTGGCCGCCGGTGCTCGTCGTGCCGCCGGGCGGGACCGCGTCGGTCGACGTGACGCTGACCGTCACGCCCGGGGAGCTGCGGAAGGCGGCCGACCCGACGATCGAGAAGGTGCACGCGGACGTGGCGCGGCAGTTCCTGGCGGAGGCGTCCGGTCGGCTGCTCGTGCGGTCCGGCGACCGCACGCTCCGGGTGCCGGTGTACGCCGCGCCGAAACCGGTCGCGGACGTGGCGGCGGTCGACCGCGGTGACGGCGCGGTGGAGCTGGGCGGACGTGCGCTGGACCAGGGCGAGGGCGACGAGGCCTACCGGTCGTTGGTGAGCGCGTTCGCGCTGCACGGCTCCAGCCCCGAGCTGCCCGACTGCGCGGACGGGGTGCAGGCCGGGTGCGCGGTCAACGGGTCGGCCCGGGGCGGTGACCTGCGGTACGTCGGGGCGGGCGTCGGTGCCGGGATGCTCGCGTTCGGGGTCGTGACCTGGCGGAACTGGGTCACGCTCGGCATCGCCACCAGCCCGGGGATCCGGATCGACACCAACGGCGACGGCGCGCACGACTACACCGTGAGCGCGGTGAAGCCGAGCGTCGCCGAGGTCGTGACGGCGGACGTGTGGCTGGCGCGGACCGTGCGCGAGGCGGACGGCGCGGTGGTCGACGAGCAGCCGCTCAACGGCCAGTACGGCGACGTGGACACCAACCTCATGGACAGCGACGTGGTGGTGCTGCCGGTGGCGTTGACCGCGTTGGGCATCGACCCGGCGGCCGGCAGCGCACCGTTGACCTACACGGTCGTGACGTCCGGGCACTACCCGGCGCCGGGCAACGCGGACCTGCTCGTGGACCGGATCGACACGCCGATGGCGTTCGACCCGCTGCGGCCGGGGCTCGGCGTCGAGGGCGGGGTGTCGTTCGTGGCGGAGCCGGGCGCGGTGCTGCGGGTGCGGCGGGGCGAGTCGGCCGGGGGACTGCTGTTGCTGCACCACCACAACGCGTCCGGCCACCGCGCGCAGGTGCTCGCGGTCCGCTGACGCCCGTTCGGCCTGCTACGCAGAGCCAGGTCCGGCACAACCCGGTTGGGTGTGCCGGACCTCGTTCGTGCTGGGCATACTCGGGCGAATGGGTTTCGTAGTAGGTCTGGACGCGGGCGGCACGAGCACTCGGGCGTTGGTGCTCGACCTGGACGGCACCCGGTTGGGCGCCGGGATGGCCGGCGGCGCGAACCCCAACTCCCATCCGCCGGAGACGGCCGCCACGCACGTCCGGCAGGCGTTGACGGCGGCGTTGGAGGGGTTGGACCCGGCGAAGGTCGAGTCGGGCGTGCTCGGCATGGCCGGGTCGAGCAAGCTGCTCAGCGATCCGGCGGTGGCGGCGCTGTTCGAGGCGGCGTGGGCGGGCGCCGGGCTGCGGTGCCCGATGCGGGTGATCACGGACTGCGAGGCGGCGTTCGCGACGGGGTCGGCGTCGCCCGACGGGACCGTGCTGGTGGCGGGGACGGGGTCGATCGCGGCCCGGATCGAGCACCACGAGCTGGTGTCGACGGCCGGCGGGTACGGGTGGCTGCTGGGTGACGAGGGTTCGGCGTTCTGGCTGGGGCGTGAGGCGGTGCGGGCGACCCTGGTGGCGTTGGAGCGGGACGAGCCGGACGACCTGACCACCGCCGTGCTGGCCCGTGCCGACGTCCCCGACGTGCCGCGACGTGACCAGTGGCGGCGGTTGATCACGGTGGCGAACAACGCCGCGCCGATCGCCCTGGCGACCTACGCGCCCCTCGTGACGGCGCACGCCACGGCCCCGTCCGCCGACCGGATCATCACCGCCGCCGTGCGGACCCTGGCCGACCTGGCCGAGGCCGCCCGCCCCGCCGACGACCGCTCGCCGATCGTCCTGATGGGCAGCCTGGTCCACGCCCAGCCGCTGGGGTCGCGCCTCAAGCTCGAACTGACCACCCGCACCTCGGCGCCCGTCACCGCCGCCACCGAGGGCGCCGCCGGCGCGGCCTGGCTGGCCGCCGTGAAGGTCCTGGGCGACTCCGCCCCCCGCCCCGCCTGACCCGGTCAGGGGGACGGGGTGCGGGGGTGGCGCAGGCCCGGGTGGTCGGCGGGGAGGGTTCGGCGCAGGACCCACCAGCTCACGGCGATGCACGCCACCTGCAGCGGCCAGGTCAGGGCGGCGCGCATGATGCCCAGCAGGACCACCTCGCCGGCCAGCCACAGGGCGCCGAACACGAGCACGCGGAGGATGTACTGGCCCACCCACGGCCAGGACGCGTAGCGGTACGCGCGGAGCAGGTCGGGGTCCTGCCGCCAGCGGAACTTCTGGCCCGTGATCAGGCCGACCACCACGCCGAGGAGCGGCCAGCGCAGGACGATCGACGCCGACCAGACCAGGGCCGACGCCGCGTTGAGGAAGATCTGCACGAGGAAGAAGTCCTCGGCCCGGCCCGTTTGCAGGGCGACGTAGGCGGCCAGGACCACCAGCGCCACGGAGACCAGCAGCGCGCGCGGGCGACCGCCCCGGACGACCCGGACCAAGCCGACGACCACGCCGCACGCGACCGCCGCCAGGGCGCCGACGGCGATCGAGCTCCCGCCCAGCAGCCACCCCACGACGAACGCCAGCGGCGGCAGCGAGGCGTCCAGCGCCCCGCCCCGCCCGCCGAGCAGTGCGGCCAGCGACTCCTGACGCGTGTCGGTCATGACTCCAGGGTGCCTTAGGCCTACCTAACCCAGGTAACGGACCCGTCTCGGAACATTGACCCCCGTGAGCCCCGTCACTAGCGTCTCCACGAAATCGTCTGGAAAGTTACCAGACAGGACCGTCACGGACAGGAGACCCGATGCGAGCCGGGAGCCCGAGGCTGCTGCGCGAGATCAACGACCGCGCCGCCATCGAGGCGCTGCTCCGCAACGGCCCGCTGACCAGGGCGGAGCTGGAAGGGATCATCGGCCTGTCCAAGCCGGCCACCGCGCAGCTGCTCACCCGCCTCGAAGACGAGGGCACGGTCCTGCGCAACGGCCTGCGCGGCGGCGGACGCGGCCCGCGGGCGCAGCTCTGGACGGTCAACGGCGCGCTGGCCCACGTCGCCGCCGTCGACCTCACCCCGGACTCGGTCGACATCGCCATCGCCGACATCTCCGGCGCCACGCTCACCGAGCACCGCGCGCCCATGCCGAAGACCGACGTGCTGGAGGCGTTCCACAGCGCGGTCACGAAGGCCGCGACCCAGGCGGGCCTCACCACCGACGCCCTGCACCACGTGGTCGTGGGCAGCCCCGGCGCGGTCGACCCGGCCACCGGTCGCCTCAACTACGCGCCGCACATGCCGGGCTGGGGGAACAAGAACATCCCCGAGGAGCTCGAAGCCCTCCTCGACACCTCCGTCACGGTCGAGAACGACGTCAACCTCGTCGCGCTGGAGGAGATGATCGCCGGCCGCGCGGTCGGCGTGCGGAACTTCGTCCTGCTCTGGCCCGCGGACGCGGTGGGCGCGGCCGTCGTCGTCAACGGCGTGCTGCTGCGCGGCGCGACCGGCGGCGCGGGCGAGATCGACGCGATGCGGGTACCGGACCACGCGCACGCCGACACGGGCACCGAGCGCACCGGCAGCCGTTACGGCGACCTGCTCGACAGCCCCGGCATCGCCCGCCTGGCCCGCGCGCACGGCGTGTCCGCGCGCACCGGTCAGGCCGCCGTGGAGAAGGCGTTGAGCGAGGGACCGGCCGGCCGGGAGTTCCTGGTCGACCTGGCCCGCCGCGTCGCGACCGGCGTGGCGAACGTGATCGCCGTGCTCGACCCCGAACTGGTGCTGCTCTCCGGCGAGATCGCGCAGGCGGGCGGCACGACGCTCGCCGACCTCGTCGCCGCCGAGCTGCGCCGCCTGGTGGTGCCACGCACCCCCGTCAAGCTCGCCCTGGTGACCGGGAAACCGGTGCGCTCCGGCGCACTGCACTCCGCGCTGTCGGTCGTCAGGGAACAGGTGTTCGGTCTGCCCGCCGCCACGACCGAACCCTTCCGCGGTCCGAACCAGCAGGACGCGACCGCACCGAGCACGTCGACATGAAGGAGAGCACATGCGCAAGCTCCACCGCGCAGCGTTGTTGTGCGTGGCCGCGGCGGTGTCCCTGACCGCTTGTGCGGCGGGCTCCGGCGAGCAGGCCGAGGGGTCGGGACCGGCGGCGGCGCCCGGCAAGGACGACCGGTTCTCCCTCACGGTCTGGAGCAACTACTCCGGCCGCGAGCAGGCCGAGGTCACCAAGGCCCTGGAGAGCTTCAAGGAGAAGTTCCCGAACGCCGAGATCAAGCACGAGGGCAGCCAGGACGACGACAAGATCACCGCGGGCATCCGCGGCGGCAACCCGCCGGACGTGGCCCTGTCGTTCACCACCGACAACATCGGCCAGTTCTGCTCCAGCGGCTCGTTCCAGGACCTCGAGCCCTACCTCGGGCGTGACGACGTGGACCTCGGCCAAATCACGGACGCCGTGCGCTCCTACACCGAGTACAAGGGCACCCGCTGCGCCATGCCCCTGCTCAGCGACGTCTACGGGCTGTACTACAACAAGGACATGCTCGCCGAGGCGGGCATCACCGAGCCGCCCAGGACGACCGCGGAGCTGCTGGACTTCGCCAAGCGCACCACCAAGAGGGCGGCGGATGGCTCGATCGAGGTCGCGGGCTTCCTGCCGAGCATGCCGTTCTACGCCAACAACCCGCAGATCTGGGCGCCGCACTTCGGCGCGAAGTGGGAGGCGCCGGACGGGAAGTCGGGGCTCGCGAGCCCGGAGTGGGCGCAGATGCTCACGTTCCAGAAGGAGCTCGTGGACTTCTACGGCTACGACGCCCTGGAGAGGTTCCGCGCGGGGCTCGGCCAGCAGTACTCCGCCGACCACGCGTTCCACCAGCGCAAGATCGCGATGATGATCGACGGCGAGTACCGCACCGCGTTCCTGCAGGACCAGGCGCCCGACGTGCGGTTCGGCACCGCGCCGTTCCCGACGGGCAAGCCCGAGCTGTACGGCACGGGGTTCACCGCCGGCACGATCATGGGCATCCCGAAGGGCGCGAAGAACCCCGGCGCGGCGTGGGAGCTGATCAAGCACCTGTCGTTCGACACGGAGACGATCGTCGAGCTGGCCAACGGGATCAAGAACATCCCGAGCACGAAGGCCGCGCTGGCCGACCCGCGCCTGGAGGTGGACGAGAACTTCAAGACGTTCATCGACCTGGCGACCTCCGACAAGCTCCAGGGCAACCCGGTGACGCCCATCGGTGACGCGCACATCAAGGCGATCAGCGACTTCGCCACGTCCTGGCAGGCGGGCGGGGTGCCCGACCTGATGGCCGGGCTGGCGGAAGTCGACCAGCAGATCGACGACCGGATCGCGAAGAGCGGCAAGTAGGGATGACGGCCACGCTGGAGCGCGTGGACGAGGCGCGGACCGCCCCCGCCGCGGGGCGGTCCCGGGCCCGCGCCCGTCACCGCCTGACCGTGCTGGCGTTCCTGGCGCCCGCGATCCTCGGGTTCGCCCTGTTCTTCGGCTACCCGCTGGTCGCCACGATCGCGTTCTCGTTCACCGAGTACGACCTGATCAACCCGCCGGAGTGGATCGGCTGGGAGAACTACGCCTACATGTTCTCCGACAAGCTGTTCCGCACCGCCGTGCACAACACGTTGTGGTTCGTGGTGGTGCTGACCGTCGCACGCGTGGTGTTCGCGCTGGGCGTGGCGTCGGTGATCGCACGGCTGAAGACGGGCGTGGGGCTGGTGCGCACCCTGTGCTACCTGCCGTCGTTGGCGCCGCCGGTCGCGGCGACGTTGGTCTTCTTCCTGGTCATGCGGCCGAACGAAGGGCCCCTGGACTCCTTCCTGGGCTGGTTCGGGATCGAAGGGCCGCTGTGGTTCGCCGATCCGGCGTGGGCCAAGCCGGGGATCGCGGCGGTCGTGCTGTGGGTGTCCGGGGACCTGATGATCATCATCCTGGCCGCGATCCTGGACGTGCCCCAGGAGCAGCACGAGGCCGCCGAGCTGGACGGCGCGGGGCCGGTGCGCCGGTGGTGGCACGTCACGCTGCCGTCGATCTCGCCGGTGCTGGCGTTCGGGGTGGTGAACTCGATCATCCTGGCGTTGCAGCTGTTCACGCAGGCCGTGGTGGCGGGTTCGGCGGCGAGCGGGTCGGCGGACGTGACGGGGTCGACGAAGGTGCTCGGGTTCCCGGAGAACTCGACGTTGACGTTCCCGGTGTGGCTGTACACGCAGGGCTTCAGGTACTTCGACATGGGGTACGCGGCGGCGATGGCCACGGTGTTGTTCGTGGTCTCGTTCGCGGCGACGGCGTTGTTGGTGCAGCGGATGCGCAAGGCGTCCTACCAGGAGGAGTCGTGACGGCGGCCGTCGGCGCGCGCGGGCCGGTCGCGTGGCGCAAGGTGCTGGACTGGGTGGCGGTGCACAGCCTCGGCCTCGCCCTGGGGTTGATGTTCACGCTGCCGATCGTCTTCGTCTTCCTGACGGCGGTCATGTCGGACAGCCAGGCGTTCACCGAGGACCTGTGGCCCCGCGAGTGGCACTGGGGCAACTTCCTGGAGGTGTTCGAGCAGGCGCCGTTGCTGACCTACCTGGGCAACAGCCTGCTGTACTCGATGCTGGCCACGGTCGGGATGCTGGCCAGCTCGATCCCGGCCGCGTACGCGCTGGCCAAGCTGCGGTGGCGTGGCCGGAACGTGGTCTTCCTGCTGGTGGTCGGCGCGATGATGCTGCCGCCGCAGGTCGTGGCCGTGCCGCTGTACGACACGTGGTCGGGCCTCGGGTTGACGGGGACGCTGTGGCCGCTGATCGTGCCCTACTTCCTGTTCGACGCCTTCAGCATCTTCCTGCTGCGCCAGTTCATCCTGACGATCCCGCAGTCCTACGTGGACGCGGCGCGGGTGGACGGCTGCACGGAGTTCCAGGCGCTGGTGCGGGTCGTCGTGCCGATGGCGCGGCCGGGCATCGCGGCGACCGCGCTGTTCTGCTTCCTCTACACCTGGAACGACTACTTCGGACCGCTGCTCTACACGAGCGAGAAGCCGGACCAGTGGACGCTGTCGTTGGCGCTGTCGACCTTCAAGGGCATGCACCACGTGCAGTGGAACCTGGCGATGGCCGTCACGTTGCTGATCATGGTCCCAGCGGTGGTGCTGTTCGTGTTCGCGCAGCGCTCCTTCGTCAAGGGCATCACATTCACGGGGGTCAAGGGGTGAAGCTCACCGTTGTCGGTGGCGGGTCGACCTACACGCCGGAACTGGTCGACGGGATAGCGGGGCGGCGGACCAGCCTCGAAGTGGACGAGATCGTGCTCGTGGACCCGGACCTGGCGCGGCTGGAGGTGGTCGGGGCGTTCTCGCGGCGGTTGCTGGAGCACGCGGGCCACCCGGCGCGGGTGACGACGACCGACGACCTGGAGCGTGGTGCTGACGGGGCGTCGGCGGTGTTGTTGCAGCTCAGGGTGGGCGGACAGGCGGCACGTGCGTCCGACGAGACGTTCCCGCTGGTGTGCGACTGCGTCGGTCAGGAGACGACCGGCGCGGGCGGGCTGGCCAAGGCGCTGCGGACCGTGCCGGTGGTGCTGGACATCGCGCGGCGGGTGCGGGAGGTGGCGGGTGACGCGTGGATCGTGAACTTCACCAACCCGGTGGGGATCGTGACGCGGGCGTTGCTGGCCGAGGGGCACCGGGCGGTCGGGCTGTGCAACGTGGCGATCACGTTCCAGCGGTGGACGGCGGCGTTGCTGGGGGTCGAGCCGGACTCGGTGCGGCTGGAGCACGTCGGGCTCAACCACCTGAGCTGGGAGACGGGGGTGTTCGTCGACGGCGTCGACCGGCTGCCGGAGCTGCTGGCGGGGCACGCCGACGCGGTGGGCGAGCACATCGGGCTGCCCGGGTCGTTCCTGCGGCGGTTGGGGATGGTGCCGTCGTACTACCTGAAGTACTTCTACGACCACGACGAGGTGGTGCGCAGGCAGAAGACCGAGCCGCCGCGCGCCGAGGTGGTGGCGGGCGTGGAGAAGGAGCTGCTGGACTTGTACGGGGACGTGGCGGTGGTGACCAAGCCGGCGCAGCTCTCGCAGCGCGGGGGCGCGTACTACTCGGAGGCGGCGGTGCAGCTGGTGCACGCGTTGACCGGCGGCACGGGCGCGGAGCAGCACGTGGTGAACGTCCGCAACGGCGGCACGCTGCCGTTCCTGCCGGCGGACGCGGTGGTCGAGGTGCCCGCGGTCGTCGACGGCGGCGGTGCGACGCCGCTGCCCGTGCCGCCCGTGCCGCCGTCGGTGGCCGGGTTGATCGCGCACGTGACGAGCTACGAGCACCTGGCGTTGGAGGCGGCGGTGCGCGGTGGGCGCGACCGGGTGGCGGACGCGTTGCTCGCGCACCCGCTGGTCGGGCAGTACGCGTTGGCCGAACGGCTGGCCGACGAGCTCGTGGCGCGCAACGCGGACTTCCTGCCGTGGGCGAGGGGATCGGCGTGACCGACCGGGTGCTCGCCCTCGACGGCGGGAACAGCAAGACGGCCGTGGCGCTGGTCGACGTGGACGGGCGGGTGCTCGCCGACGTGCGCGGGCCCGGCGCGTCGCCGCAGAACGTGGGGTTGGCGCGGAGCCTGGAGGTGTTCGACGGGCTGGTGCGCGAGGCGGCGCGGCGGGCGGGGTTGCCGGGCGGTGGGCCGGTGGCCGCCCACACGGCCGCCTACCTGGCCGGCGCCGACCTGCCCAAGGAGGAGGACGACCTGCGCGCGGCGGTCGAGGCGCAGGGGTGGTCCGCGACGTCGGTGGTCGGGAACGACACGTTCGCGCTGCTCAGGGCGGGTACGACCGACGGGATCGGCGTGGCCGTGGTGTGCGGGGCTGGCATCAACTGCGTGGCGGTCGCGCCGGACGGGCTGACGCACCGGTTCCCCGCGTTGGGGAGGATCTCCGGCGACTGGGGTGGCGGTGGTCACCTCGGGTCGGAGGTGTTGTGGCTGGCGGTGCGGGCGGAGGACGGGCGTGGTGAGCCGACGGCGTTGCTGGACGCGCTGATCGCGCACTACGGGACGGCGACGTTGGCCGAGGCGGTGCAGCGGCTGCACTTCGCGGAGGTCGAGTTCGACCCGCACGCCCTGTGCCCGTTGTTGTTCGAGGTGGCGGCGGGTGGTGACGCGGTGGCGCGGACGGTGGTCGACCGGCTGGTGGAGGAGGTCGTGCTGCTGGCGCGGGTGTCGTTGTCGCGGTTGGAGCTGCTGGCGGAGCCGGTGGACGTGGTGCTCGGTGGTGGGGTGTTGACCGGGACGGGCGGTGTGGTGGTCGACGCGGTGGCGGCGCGGTTGGGCGCGGTCGCGCCGGCGGCCCGGGTGAAGGTGGTGGACGTGCCGCCGGTGGTGGGGGCGGCGTTGCTGGGGTTGGACGCGGTGGGCGCGTCGGCCGGGGCGGAGGCGCGGTTGCGCGCGGCGTACGAGTCGGAGGTGCGGGTCGGGTAGGCGGTGAGGTTGGTGTGGGCGGGGTGGGTAGGTGGTGTGAGGGGGGTGGTAGGCGGCGGGGTCAGTGATTTGCGCCGCACTCCGGTGGGAGAACCTGATGAATCACCCATTGCCGACACTGGTTCACACCAGCGAGTGACACCTTGGTAACGGCGTTGCCAACCGGCGCTGGCGTGGGGCCGACTTCGCGTTGCATGCTGTTCTGCGCGGTCATTGGGGGTGCCGCGCGGAGTGGAGGGACGCATGGAGG
The DNA here is from genome assembly GCF_055603705.1 of Actinosynnema sp. NPDC037264. NCBI lineage: Bacteria > Bacillati > Actinomycetota > Actinomycetes > Pseudonocardiales > Pseudonocardiaceae > Actinosynnema > Actinosynnema sp. NPDC037264. The sequence continues at coordinate 152,506 of NZ_JBVJVK010000013.1, forward strand.
GACTCGACAGTTTCGTCGCGGTGGGGGACAGCTTCACCGAGGGGATGGACGACCCGGCGCCGAACGGGACGTACGCGGGGTGGGCCGACCGGCTGGCCGCGATGATCTCCGCCAAGCAGCAGGGTTTCCGGTACGCCAACCTCGCGATCCGGGGCAAGATGCTCCAGGAGATCGTGGACGAGCAGATCCCGCTGGCGGCGGCGTTGAAGCCGAAGCTGGTGACGCTGTGCGGTGGCGGCAACGACATCCTGGTGCCCGGGAGCGACGCGGACGCGTTGGCCGAGGTGTACGAGATCGCGGTGGCCGACCTGCGGGCGGCCGGCGCGGAGGTCGTCATCTTCACCGGGTTCGACCCGAAGCACACGCCGTTCCTGCGGTCGTTGCGCGGGAAGATCGCGATCTACAACAGCCACCTGTGGTCGGTGGCCGAGCGCTACCACTGCAAGGTGGTCGACCTGTGGTCGATGACCGTGCTGCACGACCGGCGCGCGTGGAGCAACGACCGGCTGCACCTGTCGCCCGAGGGTCACCGGCGGGTGGCGTTGCGGGTGGCCGAGGTGCTGGGCGTCGAGACGGACGATGCGTGGAACACGCCCTGGCCGCCGTTGATCGACGAGGACTGGATGACGCAGCGGCGGCACGACCTGAAGTGGGCGCGGGAGCACGTGGTGCCGTGGATCGGGCGGCAGTTGCGGGGTGAGTCGATGGGTGACGGGTTGGCGCCGAAGCGGCCGGAGCTGCTGCCGGTTTGCGACTGAAGTCCGATTTGCCTTTGGTGTCCGGTTCGCATGATGTCCGGTTTGCGACTTTCGTGCGGTTCGTAGGTGCGGTCTGGTTTGAGGTGGCAGGGCTCGTCGGTTGGTGGTGCGGGGTCGTTTGGTCTGGCCTGGTTCAGTCCGGCTCGATTTGACATGGGGCCCTTACGGGCACCCCAGGCAGGCCAAAGCCGGGCAGGCCTGGCGGGAAAAGCGTCCGCCAAGCCTGCCCGGCTTCGACCAGCCTATGGCACCCGAACCCATGTCAAATCGGGCCTAGGTGCGGATGTGCGGGTCCGTTGTGGGCGGGCGGGGTGTGGTGGACCCGGTGGGTGGTTGCGGGTCCGTTGTGCGGCGTTGGGGCGAGGGCTGCGTGTGCGGCCGTCGGGGTTGGCGGTTTCGAATCCGTTGTGGTGCGGCTCGGCAGTGCCCGCGAGGTCGCGTCGATCGTTCGCGGCTCATTTTCCGGCGATCACGCTTTTCGATCGTCGGAAAATGAGGCGCGAGCGGTCGACTTCCCGGCGACCTCGCCCGCCGTCTGCGGAGCAGCGGCAATTCAACAGAGCCGACTGGCCGGCGCTCTCCCCCGAACGCCGGCCAGTCGGGGTTGGGTGGCTTCCCCCCTGGTTCCCCCTACCAAGAGCCACCCGGGCGCTGACCGCGACTCGATTGATCAGCGCGCCTATAAGTTCCCACGACTTCGCCAGGTCGAGCTAAACAGCGGCTAAACCTCGGAGGTCAAGGCTTCAAGAGCCGTTCGGACCAACATCGCGCGCGGTGAGCCCAGGCGTACGAACAACCGAAGCGATTCCGCCAGCTCCGCTTGTGCCGCAACCCGTTCCCCCCGTCTGGCGAGCACCGATCCGAGCACTTGCCGGCCGAACGCCTCCTCGAACTGCATCGAGCCGCCGCGCGTCAGTTCCACCCCTTGCCGAGCGTGTTCCTCGGCCTCCGGTAACAGGCCCAGTTCGGCGTAGAGCTCGGCCAGGTTGTTCATCGCGACCGCGTACGCCCGCTCGTCGCCGTTGCGGTGGTAGATCTCCATTGCCAGGAATTGGTGTTGGGCCGCCGTTTCGCGTTGGCCGAGTCGTTGCTCCACTTGGGCCAGGTTGTTGAGCACGGTGGCTTCGCCGAGCGCGTCGCCGTCCCGGCGGGCCAGGTCGACGGCTTCGCGGTAGTGCCCCAGGGCTTCTTCCACCCGGTCCTCGGCGACCAGGGCCAGCGCCAGCTGGCCGAGGGTCATGACCAGGTAGCGGGGCTCGGCCAGGTCCACGGCTATCCGGTGGGCCAGCCGGGCCTGGTCGAGGGTGCCGCGCAGGGTTCCGGCGCGGTTGTCGACGTCGTGCATGGCGCTGAGCACGAGCATCTCGCCGCGGCGGTCGCCGATGACCCTCGCCGAGGCGAGGCCGAACTCGGCGATGGCCTGCCACTCGCGGCTGACGAGCCTGGTCACGCAGTAGGTGTGGACGAGGCGGACGAGTTGCCAGACCTCCACGTGCAGGCCGGCCTCCGAGCCCGCGTGCACGAGCGCGATGAGGTTGGACCACTCCTTGTCGAACCAGGACAGGGCCTGCGAGGAGGTGGCCGGTCTCGGCACGGCGGAGTCGCCGGTGAAGTCGAGGCCGTCCGACGGCGGTCTGATCAGGCGTCTCGCGTGGTCGCAGGCGCACAGGTAGTGGTCCATCAGGCGACGCAGGCCGCGTTCCCGGTGTTCGACGACGCCGCGGGCGTAGAGGCGGACCAGGTCGTGCAGGACGAAGCCGCCGCGCCACTGCTCCACGAGGAGGTGCGCGTCGGCGAGGTCGGCCAGGCGGGCGGCGGCGGTGCCCAGGTCGATGTCGCAGACGGCGGAGATGGCGTGCGGGCTCACCCAGCGGCCTGGCACGAGGCCCGCGGCGCGGAAGGTCTCCGCCAGTTCCGGCGGGAGGTTGCGGTACGACACCGCCAGGGCGCGTTCCACACCGACGCCGGTGTCGGCCAGGTCCAGGGTGCGCAGCCGCGCTTCGTCGTCGGAGAGCTGCGCCACCAGGTCCTCGACCGTCCACTCCGGACTGAAGACGAGCTTCGCGGCGGCGATCCGGAGGGCGAGGGGCAGGTTGCCGCACAGTTCCACCAGCATGCGGGTGGCCGCGGGCTCCTGGTCGGACAGGGGCTTGCCGACGACCTCGTCGACCAGGCGGATGGACTCCTCCTCGGACAACGTGTCCAGCGTGAGCATCCGGGCGCCGTTGCTCACCACCAGGGACTCCAGGCGCCGGCGGCTGGTCACCAGGACGACCGACCCGGCGCCGGGCGGCAGGAGCAGGCGGACGTGCTCGGGGTCCCACGCGTCGTCCAGCACGACCAGGACGCGCCGCTTGGCCAGCACCGAGCGGTACAGGCCGACGCGGTCGTCCAGGTCCCGGGGGACGCCGTCGGCGGGCACGCCCAGCGCGAGCAGGAAGCGGGCCAGGACCTCGGCCGGCTCGACCGGGTCGCGGCCGGGGGCGAAGCCGTTCAGGGAGGCGAACAGGAGGCCGTCGGGGAACTGCTCGGCCCGGCGGTGGCCCCAGGTGACGGCGAGCTCGCTCTTGCCGATGCCGGCCGCCCCGTTGACCACGGCGATGGTCGTGGCGGCCAGGTCGCGCGAGTCGCACAGGCGGTCCAGCCAGGCCAGTTCCTCGTCGCGACCGATGAAACCGCTGGCCGCGGCGGGCAACTGGGCCGGCACGACGACGCCGGGACGCGGTGGCACGAGGGCGGGCTCCGCCAGGCCGGGCGAGCTGAGCGCCGGGTCGTCGCGGAGCACCTGCTCGTGCAGCACGCGCAGGCCGGGGCCGGGGTCTATGCCGAGCTCGTCCACGACGCGCCGGTGGAAGCGCTGGTAGGCCTCCAGCGCGTCGGCGCGCTGACCCGACCGGTACAGGGCGCGCATCATGTGGCCGACCAGCCGCTCCCGGAACGGGTACTCGTTCACCAGCTGCCGCAGCTCGCCGACGAGTTCGAGGTGGCGGCCCAGTTCCAGCTCGGCCTCGATGCGCTCTTCCACTGCGGCAAGCCGAAGCTCCTCCAGGTCGGAGGTGACCGGGTCGCCCGGCACGTCCGCCAGCACCTGGCCGCGCCACAGGCCGAGCGACTCGCGCAGCAGCTGCGCCCGGATCGGCGCGGGCTTGCCGCGCGCGCTCGACACGAGCTGCCTGGCCCGGTGGAAGTCCAGCCGCCACGGGTCGACCGAGAGCTGGTAGCCGGGCGGCGTGGTGAGGATCCGCGCCGAGCCCGCCGGGTCGGCCTCCTCCAGCATCCTGCGCAGCCGCGACACGTAGCCGTGCACGATCGTCCTGGCCGTCGCGGGCGGCTCGTCGGCCCAGAGGCTGTCCACGATCTCGTCGATCGGGACGACCCGGTTGGCGTCGAGCACCAGCATCGCGAGCAGGCCGCGCATCCCCTTGCGGCCGATGACGAGCTGTCGGCCGTCCGCGAGCACCTGCAACGGTCCGAGGACGCCGAACTCCAGCCCGCTCTTGCTCCGGTCAGCCATGCCCCTCCCCCGCCTCGTGCGCTACGGCTCGGTCACTGGATCAGGTGCGCCGGAGGTGCCGTTGGATACCTGTCAGTAGATGTTGCTTGCTCAACTAGTCGTGCTCCCATGACCGGACGGGCGGTCGGCGGCTAGGGTTTTGGCCCCGGACGTCCCGGCCGAGTTCTGGGCGAGTGCAGGAGGGCAAGTGCCGCGCGAGCCGTTGGACGTGGTCGACCGTGGCGCGGCGTGCCTGGTGGGCGGCGCGCTGGGCGACGCCCTCGGCGCGCCCATCCAGTACCTGGGGTGGGCGGACATCCAACGGGACCACGGCCCGGAAGGCGTGCTCGCGCCGCCGCGCCCCGCGCTGGTCACCGACGACACCCAGCTCACCCTGTTCACCGCCGACGGCTACCTGCGGGCGTGGGTGCGCGGTCGGACCACCGGCGAGTGGGACCCGATCGAGGTCGTCTGGCAGAGCTACCGCCGCTGGTTGATCACCCAGCAGGTGGCCGCGCCCGAGCCCGGCGCGGTCGGCCTCGTCGGCGACGAACGGCTGTACTCGAGCCGTTCGCCGGGCCTGACGTGCCTGCGCGCCCTGGCCGCCGACACGCCGCCGACGCCCGAGGAACCGCAGAACGAGTCCTCCGGCTGCAACGGCGTCACCCGCACCGCGCCGGCGGGGTTCGCGCCGAGCGCCGAGATCGCCTACGACCTGGGCTGCCGGTTCGCCGCGCTGACGCACGGCGGCACCGGCGGCTGGGTGTCCGGCGGGGCGTTCTCGCTGCTCATCCACCTGCTGGCGGTGCGCGGGAGGCCGATGCGGGAGGCCGTGGACCAGGTCATCGGCCGGGTGCTGCGGGACGACCCGTACACGGCGAACACCCTCAACCGGGCCGTCGTCTTCGCCGACGAGCACCGGGCGCAGGGCTTCGAGTCGGTCCGGGTCGACCGCCTGGGCAGCGGCTGGACGGGCCCGGAGGCGCTGGCGATCGCCGTGCACACGGTCCTGGTGTACCCGAAGCGGTCGCAGTTCGTGGACGCCCTGCGCGCGGCGGCCAACCACTCGGGCGGCAGCGACGCCACGGCGGCGCTCACGGGCAACATCCTCGGCGCGCTGCACGGCACGTCGGCGTTGCCGCGCGACTGGCTCGCGGGCCTGGAACTGGTGGACCTGCTGACCCAACTGGGCTCCGACCTGGGCCGCTCGGTCACCGGCCAGGACTTCGACCACGCCCGGTACGCCTGAGGGAAGACGGGTGAAGCCGGCCTCGGCACGCACGTTCCCGAAAGCGTGCGACCGAGGCCGGCTCTCCACGCGGTCTGCGCAGGGACACGCCCCGAGCGCGGAACCCGGCTGACCTGGCCGTGGAGCGGGAAAACCCGTGGCGGAACCGTAGCAGAGAGCGTGTGAGCCATCACAGCCGGCCCACCTCCTTACCGTTGTGAACCACCCCACTGGCCCCTCGGACCTGTCGCGAACCTGTCGAGTCGCTGTCGATGCGAGCACGCCCCGGCCGCCGCGGGACCGGTGCCGCACCATGGGCACGTGGACAAGGGCGCTTCGGTTCGACTGCTCGTGGTGGACGACGAGCCGCACATCGCCGACCTCGTGGCGACGGTGGCGCGCTACGAGGGGTGGCAGGCGGTGACCGCCGGCAGCGGTGAGGCCGCGTTGCGGACCGCCGCCGACTTCCACCCCGACATCGTGGTGCTCGACCTGATGCTGCCCGACCTCGACGGCTTCACCGTGCTGGACCGCCTCCGCTCGGCCGGCGCGATGGTGCCGGTGGTGTTCCTGACCGCCCGCGACGGCACCGCCGACCGGGTCGCGGGCCTGACCCGCGGCGGGGACGACTACCTGGTCAAGCCGTTCTCCGTCGAGGAGCTGATGGCACGGCTGCGGGCCGTGCTGCGGCGCTCGACCGGGCCGACCTGGAAGCGGTCCGTGCTCAAGGTGTCCGACCTGGCCCTGGACGAGGACACTCGCGAGGTGCGCCGGGGCGGGAAGCTGGTCACGCTCACGCCCACCGAGTACGAGCTGCTGCGCTACCTGATGCGCCGCTCCCCCGCCGTGCTGACCAAGGCGCAGATCCTCGACCACGTGTGGGAGTACGACTTCGGCGGCCGGTCCAACGTGGTCGAGCTGGTCGTCTCGCACCTGCGGCGCAAGCTGGACGACGGCGGCGAGCCGCTGATCCACACCGTGCGCGGCGTGGGTTACGCGCTGCGGCGAGCCGCGGAGTGACGCGTCGGCGCCTGCGCCTGGGCACGCGCCTGGCGCTGGGCCTCGGCGCGCTGGCGCTGGCGGTGTTCGCGGTCGTCGGCACGGTGATGGCGCGGAGCATGCAGGAGTACCTGGAACGCCGGCTCGACGCGCAGATGGAGACGACCCAGGTCTCGCTGAAGAAGGACTTCGCCAAGAACGGCACGCTCAAGGGGGCGGCCTACGGCTGGTACTCGGTCGTCTACGAGGTGCGCGACGGCACGGCCACGCCGAAGAACCGCGACGACCTGCCCGCCGACAACGCCGAGTTCACCGAGGTCGCGTTGCAGGTCGACGGGCGCGAACCGGTGTACCGGACGGAGTACCTGCGCGGCGACGGCACGTACCGGCTGCGCGGGTGCGCGGTGTCCGACGGCGTGGTGCTGGTCAGCGCGGCGCCGATGGACGACATCACCACGACCGTGCGGCAGCTGGTGATCGTGGAGGTGGCCACGTTCCTGCTCGCGCTGGTCGCGTTCGTGGTGATCGGGCGGGCGGTGCTGCGGCGCGGGTTGCAGCCGTTGAGCGACATGGCCCGGACCGCGCACGACATCACGTCGCACGACCTGACCGACTCGGCCCGGCTGCCGGTGCGCGCGGAGGGCGGCGACGGCGGCGCGGAGGTCGAGGAGCTGCGCACGGCGTTCAACACGATGCTGGAGCACATCGACACGTCGCTGGCCGCGCGCACCGCCGCGGAGCAGCGGCTGCGGCGGTTCATCGCGGACGCGTCGCACGAGCTGCGCACGCCGTTGACGTCGATCCGGGGTTACGCCGACCTGTTCCGGTACGCGGCGGCGAACGCGCCGGAGGAGCGCGAGGCGCACCTGGAGAAGCTGCGGTCGGAGGCGGCGCGGATGAGCGTGCTGCTGGACGACCTGCTGCTGCTCGCCCGGCTGGACTCGGCGGAGGTGGAGACGCCGTTGCGGGTGGCCGACGGCGACCTGGCGGCGCTGGCGCGGGAGGCGGCGGACGCGTTCCGCGCGGCCCGGCCGACCCACCCGCTGACGCTGACGGCGCCGGACGAGCCGGTGCCCTCGGCGTTCGACCCGCTGCGGTTGCGGCAGGTGGTGGACAACCTGCTCACCAACGCCGCCGTGCACACCCCGGCCGGCACGGCGGTCTCGCTCTCCGTCGAGGTGCGGGGCGAATCGGCCGTGCTCCGGGTCGGCGACACCGGCCCCGGCATCCCGCCCGCCGACCAGTCCCGCATCTTCGACCGGTTCTACCGGGTGGACGACTCGCGCACGCGTGATCGCGGCGGCAGCGGCCTGGGGCTGGCGGTGGTGCACTCCCTGGTCGCCGCGCACGGCGGCACGGTGGAGCTGACCAGCCGACCGGGCGCCACCGCCTTCACCGTGACCCTGCCCCGCTAACCGGCGTTGGACGACTCCGCCCACAGGTCGATGCCCGAGTCGACCGCGTGCACGTCGATCCGCTCGATCTCGTCGTCGGTGAGCGGCGGGCCGTCCAGCGCCGCCACGTTCGACTCCAGCTGACCGACGCTGCTCGCCCCGACCAGCACCGACGTGACCCGCTCGTCGCGCAGCGCCCAGGTGAGCGCGAGCTGGGCCAACGTCTGGCCGCGCGACGCCGCGACCTCGTTCAGCGCCCGCACGTGCGCCAGGGTGGCCTCGCTCAACCACTCCGCGCTCAACGACTTGCCCTGCGTGGCCCGCGAGCCCTCCGGCACGCCGTCCAGGTACTTGTCGGTCAACATCCCCTGCGCCAGCGGCGAGAACGCGATGCAGCCGACGCCCAGCTCGCCCAGCGCGTCCAGCAGGTCGTTCTCGATCCACCGGTTGAGCATCGAGTACGAGGGCTGGTGGATCAGCAGCGGCACGCCCGCGGCGCGCAGCAGTTCGGCCGCCTCACGGGTCTTCGTCGCCGAGTAGGACGAGATGCCGACGTAGAGAGCCTTGCCCTGCTGCACCGCGCTGACCAGCGCGCCGACCGTCTCCTCCAGTGGCGTGTCCGGGTCGAACCGGTGCGAGTAGAAGATGTCCACGTAGTCGAGGCCGAGCCGGGACAGCGACTGGTCCAACGACGACAGCAGGTACTTGCGCGAGCCCCACTCGCCGTAGGGGCCGGGCCACATGTCGTAGCCCGCCTTGGTGGAGATCACCAGCTCGTCGCGGTGGGGCCGCAGGTCGTCGGCGAGCATCCGGCCGAAGTTGACCTCGGCCGAGCCGTACGGCGGGCCGTAGTTGTTGGCCAGGTCGAAGTGCGTCACGCCGAGGTCGAACGCCCGCCGCACGATCGCCCGGCCCGTCTCGTAGGGCCGGTCGTCGCCGAAGTTGTGCCAGAGGCCGAGCGACACGGCGGGCAGTTTGAGCCCGCTGCGCCCGCACCGCCGGTAGGTCATCCGGTCGTACCGCGAGGCGGCTGGAAGGTGGGCCACCTCCCCACCTTGGCACGCCCGGCTTCCGTTTGCCGGTCGGAAAACCGGACGAAGTTGCTCTGCTCGGCCCGTATTCCGCCGATCGCCCGATCATCCGCCTCATGTGCCCGGACATCGGCGTCCGGGCTCCCGGGCCCCGCGCCCGGACGCGCGAGCGGAAAGAGATCCCATGCGTCGCTCACTCAGACGCGGCACGCTGTCAGCCGTCGCCGCCCTGATCGCCTCGGCGGTCCAGTTCACCTCACCGGCCGCGGCCGCACCCGCCGCGGCCGCACCGTGCGGCCCCCTCGACGTCGCGTTCGTCCTCGACGACACCGGCAGCATGGGCGGGGCCATCGCCAACCTGAAGACCGGCATCAACGCCATCGTGAACGACGTCGTCGCGGCGTCCGGCGGCGACTACCGGCTCGGCCTGGTCACGTTCAAGGACAACATCACCGTCCACAACACCCTCGCGCCCGGCAACGCGGCGGCGGTGACCAACTACGTCACCAACACGCTCGCCGCCGGCGCGGGCGCCAGCGAGCCCGAGGCGTCCGACGAGGCCTTGAACACGGTCGTGAACAACCTGCCCGCGGCCGGCCGTCCGCAGAACGTCGACTTCGGCGGCACGTGGCGGTCGAACGCGATGAAGTTCGTCGTGCTGGTGACCGACGCCCGCCCCGGCGGGTTCGACAACGTGCACGCGGCCGTGGACGTCGCCAACGCCGCGCAGCGGGCGAACGACGCGCTCGGCAAGGGCATCAAGATCTCGCCGGTGTACGTGCCGACGTCGGCCACCTACACCCCCGTGATCACGCCGATCATGCAGAACTACGCCTCCACGACCGGTGGCGTGTTCACGCAGGCGACGTCCACGGGCGTGGGCACGGCGGACGCGATCCGCAAGCTCCTGTCGGACTGCCGGCAGACCGACGTGGTGATCCGCGACCAGGTGACCGACACCGGCGCCGAGCCGAACCCGAACGGCACGGTGTGGAACAGCCCGGACATCAAGGTCTGCCCGACCACCGCGGACTGCGCGGGCATCCAGCCGGTCGTCGGCGCGACGAACTTCGTCCACGTGCGGCTGAACAACAACTCCGGCCTCGGCACGAGCACCGGCACGCTCAAGGTCTACCGCACGCCCGCCGGCGGCGGCACGACGTGGAACAACGTCACCAACGGCGACTGGATCGCCATCGGCCAGCAGTCGCTGTCCGTGCCCGCGGGCGGGACCGTGGCGAAGATCCCGTGGACGAACGTCCCGGGGCCGGGCCACTTCTGCCTCCTCGCGCGCTGGGTGTCGGCGACGGACCCGATGACGTTCGCCGAGGGCCCGAACACCGCGCTGAACACCAAGAACAACAACAACATCGCGTGGAAGAACTTCCAGACCGTGCGGGGCAAGGTGTTCCAGCCGGTGAGGTCCTGGTTCACCCTGGGCAACGCGACCGAGCGGGAGGTCAAGACCGACCTCGTGCTGACCGGCGAGAAGCCGGTGGCGGGCGCCGTGGTGATCGACCTCGGCCCGCGCCTGTTCGAGCGCTGGCGCGCCGGCGGCGGCCAGGCCGAGGGCGTGAAGCAGGTCGGCGAGACCGCGTTCCAGCTCGACCCGAAGCGGGCGGCGCTGCTCGGCGTGCCGCTGCAGCCCGGTGAGCGGTTCACCGCGGAACTGACCTTCACCCCCGAGGCCCCTGGCGAGTACCTGACGAACCTCGTCCAGTTCGTCGAGGGCGAGGACCACGGCGGCGTGGCCTACCAGGTCATCACCGACCGCGAGTAACCCGCGCACGCGGTCGCGGCCCGTGCCTGCCGGGCGCGGGCCGCGACCGCGTTCCAGCGGTGCGGTCCAGCCGCGGGCCGGAGCACGACCCGGACCCGCTATGATCATGAAACTGCCCCCCTGACCAGGGCTTTCCCGGTCAGGGGGGCAGTCGGTGCTGAGCCGGTGGCGGGACTTGAACCCGCAACCTTTCGCTTACAAGGCGAGTGCTCTGCCAGTTGAGCTACACCGGCGCGGCCCGGAGGCCTGGAACATCGTAAGCGCCCGCAGGGGGTGCCACCTGCGGCGAACGGTCTGCTCACGGTGGCCCCGCGTTGGTCCGTCCGGAGGTCGCGGGTACCGTCCGGGTGGCCCTGGCGACCCGCAAAACCGCTGGCCAGCGGTATCAACAGTATTGAACGCACAGTGATCGACTCACCTGGTCCAGGTACCCCTTCCAGGGGTGGCGCATGACACAGCCTCGAATGTGACACGGTCGGGCGTGGCGATCGGACGAGCGAGGAGGTGACGCCGGGTGCGGCTGTGGCGCCGGCGGTTCCAGCACGCGGAGCAGGCACGACCGGTCGAGGGTCCGTCCCCTCCGGACGATTCGACCGTCCACCTGGTACTCGACCTGGCGCTGCGCGTCGGCGAGGCGCAGATGGCCGGCGGGGCGGGCGTGGCCGACGTGACGGCCACCATCCTGGCGGTCACCACCGCGTACGGCCTGCCGAACACCGAGGTCGACGTGATCTACACCTCGATCACCGTCTCGTGCCACCGGGGCACGGAAGCCGCGCCCGTGACGACCATGCGCGTGGTGCGCGGCCGCAGCGTCGACTACACCCGGCTCGCCGCCGTCGAGGACCTGATCCGGCGGATCACCTCCGACGGCATCACGGCGCCGGACGCGTCCGCCGAGATCGAGCGGATCAGCCGGGCCGATCACCCGTACCCCCGTTGGGTGGCCACGGTGGCGTGGGCGGGCATGGCGGCGGCGGTGGCGTTCCTGGTCGGGGGCGGGCCGTTGCTGGCGGCGACGGCGGCCGTCGTCACCGCGCTGATCGACCGGGTCGGCCGGGTCCTCAACCGGCGCGGGCTGCCGTTCTTCTTCCAGCAGGTGGTCGGCGGCGCCCTGGCCACCTCGGTGGCGGTGGCGATGTACGCGACGGACCTGCTGCCCACGGCGCGGCCGTCATTGTTGATCGCCACCGGGATCGTGGTGCTGCTGTCCGGGTTGTCGCTGGTCGGCACGGTGCAGGACGCCATCACCGGCTACCACGTCACCGCCGCCGGCCGCACGGTGGAGATCACGCTGCTCACCGCGGGCCTCGTCGCGGGCATCACGCTGACCCTGCGCGCCGGCGTGCAGCTCGGCGTCCAGACGAGCATCGCCGACCCGCTGCCGCCGCTGATCTCCGAGGTGCCGACGCAGTTCGCGGCGGGCGCGGCCACCTCCGCGTTCTTCGCCCTGGCCAGCTACGCGCCGGTCCGGGCGCTGCCGATGGCCGCCGTCGCGGGCGCGGTGGGCACGGCCGGTTACGGGCTGCTCGTCCTCACCGGCACGAACGCCATCACGTCCGCGGTCGTCGCGGCCACCGCGGTCGGCTTCATCGGCAAGATCATCTACCGCCGGCTGGGCACGCCGCCGCTGCTCGTCGCGGTGGCGGGCGTGGTGCCGCTGCTGCCCGGCTGGACCACCTACCGGGGCCTCTACCAGCTCACCGCCGAGGGTGACGCGGCCGGCCTGTCGACGCTCGTGCTGGCCGCCGGCACCGCCCTCGCGCTCGCGAGCGGCGTCGTCCTGGGTGAACATCTGGGGCGACCCGTGCGCACCGGCCTCGGCCGGTTGGCCGCCCGTTCCCGTCGCTGAGCGGCTGAACACGGCGTTTCCACGTGAGATCGCCCACCTGACGGGCTTTCGTCAAGTCAACACAGTGTGACGGGGGTGACGACAGGGCATCCAACCTGCGCGTTCCCACTAACCTCGACGGTGGGCGAGACGAATCCCTTAGGAGGCGCTACCCGGTGAGCAGCATTGGCGAGAACGGCGCGGATTTCCTGGTCGTGGCCAACCGCCTACCGGTTGACCTGGAGCGCCTGCCCGATGGCACGCAACGCTGGAAGCACAGCCCCGGTGGCCTGGTCACCGCCCTGGAGCCGTTCCTGCGCACGCACAGCGGGGCCTGGGTCGGCTGGCCCGGCATCGCCGACGCCGAGGTGGACGCGTTCGAGGAGGACGGCCTCCAACTGCACCCCGTGGCGTTGAGCGCGACCGAGGTCGCCGACTACTACGAGGGCTTCTCCAACGGCACGCTGTGGCCGCTCTACCACGACGTGGTCGCGCCGCCCGCCTTCCACCGGCGCTGGTGGAACGCCTACGTGCGGGTCAACCAGCGGTTCGCCGACGTGACCGCGAAGGTCGCCGCCCAGGGCGCGACGGTCTGGGTGCAGGACTACCAGCTGCAGCTGGTGCCCGCCATGCTGCGCGAGCTGCGCCCGGACCTGCGGATCGGCTTCTTCCTGCACATCCCGTTCCCGCCGGTGGAGCTGTTCATGCAGCTGCCGTGGCGCACGGAGATCATCCGCGGCCTGCTGGGCGCGGACCTGGTCGGCTTCCACCGGCCCGGCGGCGCGCAGAACTTCCTCTGGCTGGCCCGCCGCCTGGTCGGCCTGGAGCCGAGCCGCGGCGCGGTCGGCGTGCGCACCAGGCCCGGTGTCGTGCAGGTCGGGGACCGCACCGTGCGGGTCGGGGCATTTCCGATCTCCATCGACTCGGCGGGACTCGACGCGCTCGCGCGCGACAAAGAAGTCCAAAAACATGCGAAACAAATTCGCGAAGACCTCGGGAATCCGAAGAAGATCCTGCTCGGTGTGGACCGCCTCGACTACACCAAGGGCATCGACGTGCGGCTGCGCGCGTTGCACGAACTCCTCGCCGACGGCCGCGTCGACCCCGGCGAGGTGACCATGGTGCAGCTCGCCACGCCCAGCCGCGAGCGCGTCGAGCACTACAAGCAGATGCGGGGCGAGATCGAGCAGGCCGTCGGCCGGATCAACGGCGAGTTCTCGACCGTGGGCCACCCCGTGGTCCACTACCTGCACCAATCGGTCAACCGGCGCGAGCTGACGGCGTTCATGACCGCCGCGGACGTCATGGTCGTGACCCCGGTGCGCGACGGGATGAACCTCGTCTGCAAGGAGTACGTCGCCACGCGCTACGACCTCGGCGGCGCGCTGGTGCTCTCCGAATTCGCGGGCGCGGCGGCCGAACTCACGAGCGCGTTCCTCGTCAACCCCCACGACCTGGACGGTGTGAAGAACGCGTTGGAAGCCGCCCTCACGCTGGATCCGGCCGAAGGCCGCCGTAGGATGCGCGCGCTGCGCCGCCAAGTCCTCACGCATGACGTCGACCGCTGGGCTCGATCGTTCCTTGATGCCTTGGGCACGCAGTCCACGATCTGAATCTGAATCAGTTCAGACCGAATATCACCGACCTTGTCCCACCGAGCATTGAGGAGGGGCGTTGACCGCCGAGGCCCTCCCCGCCGAACTTCGTCGTGCGATCGTGCAGTTGGCACGCACACCGCGCCTGCTGGTCGCCTGCGACTACGACGGGACATTGGCTCCGATCGTGGCCAACCCAGAGGACGCCCGCCCGCTGCCCGAGTCGGTGGGCGCGTTGCGCTCCCTGGCCGGTCTGCACGAGACGACGGCCGCGGTGATCTCCGGGCGCGCGCTGCGCGACCTGGCGACGCTGTCGCGCCTGCCGTCCGAGGTGCACCTGGTGGGTTCGCACGGTTCCGAGTTCGACGTCGGTTTCGTGCACGCGCTGGACGCTGACGCGAAACAACTGCACCGTCGCCTGGAAACAGAGTTGGAAGGAGTCGTCGCCGGCCACGAAGGCGTCGGCCTCGAAGTGAAGCCCGCGAGCATCGCGGTGCACGTCCGCCGTGCCGACCCCGCCGTGGGGGAGCGGGTTCTCCACGCCGTGCGCACCGGACCGGCCACTTGGGACGGTGTGCAGGTCACCGAGGGCAAGGCCGTGATCGAGCTGGCCGTGGTGCAGACGGACAAGGGCCACGCCCTGGACGTCCTGCGGCACCGCGCGTCGGCGACAGCGGCCGTGTTCGTCGGTGACGACGTGACCGACGAGAAAGCGTTTGCCCGGCTGAGCGGGCCCGACGTCGGCATCAAGGTCGGCGACGGCGAGTCGCTGGCCGAGTACTACGTCGGCGACAGCGTCGACGTGGCCACGGTGCTGGCGTTCCTGCTGGAGGAACGGCGGGCGTGGCTGCACGGCGACCAGGCCGTGCCGATCGAGCGGCTGACCATGCTCGCCAACGAGCGGTCGGTCGCGCTGCTGACCCCGGACGCGCGGCTGAACTGGCTGTGCCACCCGGAGCCGGACTCGGCGGCGGTGTTCGCCGACCTGCTCGGCGGGCCCGCCGCGGGCCACTTCTCGATCAAACCGGAGCACGGCTCGCTGCCCCTGGGCCAGCGGTACGTGCCGGGCACGATGATCGTGGAGACCCGCTGGTCGCGGCTGCTCGTCACCGACTACCTCGACCACGACCTGGCCTCGCACCGCACCGACCTGGTGCGGCGCGTCTCCGGCTCGACCAACGCGGTGATCACGTTCGCGCCGCGGCCGGAGTTCGGCCAGGTGCCGGTGCGGCTGCTGCGCGAGCGCGACGGCCTGCGGGTCGTCGGCACCTCGGACCCGATGGTGCTGCGCTCGCCCGGCGTGGACTGGCAGATCACCTCCGACGGCATCCAGGAGACCGCGACGGCCGTCGTGCGCCCCCGCGAGGGCGCGCCGATCCTGCTCGAGCTGCGCTGCGGCACGGACGACCTGTCCGAGGCCACGCTCGGCGAGCCGGAGCGGCGGGCACGGGCCGGCGCGTTCTGGTCGGACTGGGCCGCGACGCTCAAGCTGCCCCAGGTCGAGTCGGAGCTGGTGCTGCGGTCGGCGTTGACGTTGAAGGGCCTGGTGCACCACGACACCGGCGCGATCATGGCCGCCGCCACCACCTCGCTGCCCGAGGAGCTGGGCGGCATCCGCAACTGGGACTACCGGTACTGCTGGCTGCGCGACGCGGCGCTGACCGCGCAGGCCCTGGTCTCGGTCGGGTCGCTCGGCGAGGCGGAGGCGTTCCTGGGCTGGGTGCACGGGGTGCTGTCGACCCTGCCCGGCCCGGAGCGGCTGCACCCGCTGTACACGCTGCAGGGCACCATGCTCGGCGCGGAGGCCGTCATCGACACGCTGCCCGGGTACGCCGGGTCGCGGCCGGTGCGCGTCGGCAACCTCGCCAACCAGCAGGTGCAGCTGGACGTGTTCGGCCCCGTGGTGGACCTGGTCGTGCAGCTGGCCGCCGCGCGCGGCTCGTTGACCGACAAGGACTGGCTGATGGTGCAGGCGATGGCCGAGGCGGTCGCCCGCCGCTGGCACGAGCCCGACCACGGCATCTGGGAGGAGCGGCACGCGCCGCGCCACCACGTGTACTCCAAGGTCATGTGCTGGGTGACGCTGGACCGGGCGGTGAAGCTGGCCGAGGCGTACGGGCGCGAGATCGACCCGTCGTGGCCGGTGCTGCGCGACACCATCTCCAACGACGTGCTCAAGCACGGGTGGAGCGAGGAAGCGCAGTCGTTCACCACCGCCTACGACGGCGACGACCTGGACGCGGCGTCGCTGCACGTCGGGCTGTCGGGGTTGATCGACCCGACCGACGACCGGTTCCAGGCCACCGTGACCGCGATCGAGGCCGAGCTCCGGTCCGGTTCCACGGTGTACCGGTACCGGCGTGACGACGGCCTGCCCGGCGACGAGGGCGGCTTCCACCTGTGCGCGGCGTGGATGATCGAGTCCTACCTGCTCACCGGGCGGCGCACGGAGGCCGAGGAGCTGTTCGCACAGATGGTCGACGCGGCCGGCCCCACCGGCCTGCTGCCCGAGGAGTACGACCCGATCGCGGAGCGCTCCCTGGGCAACCACCCGCAGGCGTACAGCCACCTGGGCCTGATCCGCTGCGCCCAGCTGCTGGCGGCCACGAAGTAACAGCTCGCGCGAGAACGGCGCCCCCTGCACGTCGGGGGCGCCGTTCCGCTATTTCAGGAGCTTGAGCAGGTTCAGCGCCTCGTGCAGGTCGTTGGCGACGAGCGCGCGCGTGCCCTGCGGCAGGGGGCCCGCGTCCGGTGGCACGAGGGCCTTGGTGAAGCCGAGCCGGGCGGCCTCGGTGAGGCGGCGGCCGACGCCGTTGACGCGGCGCAGCTCGCCCGACAGGCCGACCTCGCCGACCACGACGAGGTCGTGCGGCAGGGGCAGGTCGGTGGCCGCCGAGGCGACCGCCAGGGCCACCGCGAGGTCCACGGCGGGCTCGACGAGCCGCATGCCGCCGACGGTGGCCGTGAAGACGTCCTTGTTGCCCAGCCCGACCCTGCCGCGCTTCTCCAGCACCGCGAGGACCATGGCGAGGCGGGCCGAGTCGAGACCGCTGACCGCGCGCCGCGGGGCGGGCAGGGCGGTCGGCGTGACCAGCGCCTGCACCTCGCCCAGCATCGGTCGCTTGCCCTCCACGACAACCGTGACGGCGGTGCCGGAGACGGCCTGGTCGCGGCGGTGCAGGAACAGGCCGGACGGGTCGGGCACGCCCGCGATGCCGTCGTCGCGCAGCTCGAAGCAGCCGACCTCGTCGGCCGGCCCGAACCGGTTCTTCACGCCCCTGAGCAGCCGCAACGTCGAGTGCCGGTCACCCTCGAACTGCAGCACCACGTCCACCAGGTGCTCCAGCACGCGCGGCCCGGCGACCGAGCCGTCCTTGGTCACGTGGCCGACCAGCACGACGGGCAGCCCGCGTTCCTTGGCGACCGCGATCAGGCCGGCCGTGACGGCGCGGACCTGGCTGACCCCGCCGGGCGCCCCGTCCACCGCCGGTGAGGACATGGTCTGCACGGAGTCCACGATGAGCATGCTCGGCTTGACGACGTCCACCTGGCCGAGGACGGCGGAGAGGTCGCTCTCGGCGGCCAGGTAGATCTCGTCGTGCAGGTTGCCGGTCCGGTCCGCCCGCAACCGCACCTGCCCGGCCGACTCCTCGCCGGTGACGTAGAGGCAGCGGCCGACCGACAGCGCCCACTGGTGCGCGACCTCCAGCAGCAGGGTCGACTTCCCGACCCCGGGCTCACCGGCCAACAGCACCACCGCGCCCGGCACGAGCCCGCCGCCGAGCACCCGGTCCAACTCCAGGACACCGGTCGAGACGGCCCGCGCGGACTCGATGTCGACCTGCGCGATGGGCCGCGCCTCACTGCTCGGCGTGCCCGCGAGGAACCGGGGAGCCGCGGAGACCCCCCGCTCCTCCACCGTGCCCCAGGCCTGGCACTCCGGGCACCGCCCGACCCACTTGGCCACCTCGTGCCCGCACTCGGCGCACCGGTACGTCGCCTTGGCCACCCGTGCTGTCTTCGCCACGACCGGGAGGCTATCCGCCCCCTCCGACACCCACCGTCACTGGCAGCTTTCCCTCAAGGAGGGCTTCGTACTGGCGGCTTCCCTCAAGGAGGGCTTCGTGTCATCCCGCCGACCTGGCTTTGCCCTACCGCGCGTGTCAAGGGGGCTGTGCGTCCTCTGCCTGCCCGTCCACTGATGGCTGCCCCCTTGATACGTGTGGTAGCCCGGAGGGAGGTCGGTGGGATGACACGAAACCCGGACCGACAACGGACCCGGCGCTTGACCGCTGAACGAGGGGTCATCCTGCTGATCTGCCCGTCCGGCGAGGACTCTTTTGTTCTTCGAAACAACAACAGGGGTCCCCTGACCGGGGACCCCTGCGCAGCTCGCGGCGTGTCAGCGCGGCTCAGTGCTCCGAGGGAGCGTCCACGCGCGGTTCGGCGGTGGCGCCGATCGGCAGCTCCAAGGTCACCTCACCGGCCTGCTCGAACAGGAACGTGACCCGGATCGTCTCGCCCGGCCGCAGCGGCTTCTTCAGCCCCTTCAGCACGATCTTCACCACACCCGGCTCCGTCGGGTCGGCGGAGGACGGCAGCTTGGTGCCCGTCGTCGGCGGGCTCGACACGGACGTGCCGCTGCCGGACGTCGGCGTGCCCGTCGTGGTCGTCGTCACCGAACCCGTGCCGGACGGCGTGGTGGTCGTGGTGGTCGACGCGTGCGAGTCGGAAGGCTCGTGCGAGTCCGACGGCTCGTGCGAGTCGGACGAAGGCGCGGACGAGGACGCCGCCTTGGTCGTCGTCGTGGCGTGGCCGCCCGCGTCGTCCTGGTCGGCCTCGGCGAGGATGGCCGACCCCGGCTCCAGCCGCGCGTCGCCGGTGATCTCGGCCGGCGCGGAGAACTCGCTGGTCACGCCCAGCAGCTTGTCCACACCGGTGCCGTTGTTGACGATCACGACGGTGATCGGCGCGTCGTCGCCTTCCTCGTACGCCCCGTGCGCCGCCGGGAACAGGAACTGCGCGTCACGGACGGCGATGTCTCCCACCTGCCCGTTGGCCCCGTTGACGACGGCCACCTGGGTGTCCGTCTGCGTGACCTGACCTGCGCTGCAACCTGCGGCGACCAAGCCGAGGCCGGTCGCCAGGGCGGCCACGACGGCCAGGCGGCGCGGCGCTGGTGACTTCTGGAGTGCGCGACCCACGGCTGCTCGGATCCCTTCCCGGTGTGCTGACGAGGCGGGTCGTACCCGGTAGTAGCGGGCCCGACCACCAGTCCAGGAGCCTAACCGGGTGCCCCCGGACCTGCGGCATGTGGTGCCCCACAGCGGGCCGCGGCCCCCGCCCGCACGTCCACAGTGGAGCAAGATCGACCACGGGCGTTGCATGCGACCGGGTGATTTGTCAACCCCCCACGCGGCCCTGACCAGCGCTAACTGATCTCAACAGGCCGATGAGGGGATTGCTCGGCGTGTTAGGATGGGGTTAGCGAAAGGGGCAGAGGACACATGGTTTTCAAGGTCGGAGAGACCGTCGTCTACCCGCACCACGGTGCCGCTCTCATCGAAGCAATCGAGACCCGTGTGATCAAGGGCGAGGAGAAGAAGTACCTCGTCCTCAAGGTTGCCCAGGGCGACCTCACGGTTCGCGTCCCCGCCGACAACGCCGAGATCGTGGGCGTTCGTGACGTCGTCGGCCAGGAGGGTCTTGACAAGGTCTTCGAGGTCTTGCGTGCTCCCCACACGGAGGAGCCGACCAACTGGTCCCGGCGGTACAAGGCCAACCTCGAGAAGCTCGCGTCCGGTGACGTGAACAAGGTGGCCGAAGTGGTGCGCGACCTCTGGCGGCGCGAGAAGGATCGCGGACTGTCCGCTGGTGAGAAGCGGATGCTGGCGAAGGCTCGACAGATACTGGTTAGCGAACTGGCGCTGGCCGAGGGCACCGACGAGGACAAGGCTGAGGTCCTCCTCGACGAGGTCCTGGCTACCGCGTCCTGATCGTTCCACCCACCATCTCGGAAACCGCGAACATGGGTGTGGTCGCGCTCGTGCCCGCGGCGGGCCGGGGTGAGCGGCTGGGCTATGGCATGCCCAAGGCGCTCGTGCCGGTCGACGGCGTTCCGCTGCTCGTGCGTGCGGTGCGCGGCCTGTTCGACTCCGGTCGCGTGCGGCACGTCGTGATCGCCGCACCGCCGTCCGATGTGGACGTTGTGAGTACCGTCACCGCCCCGTTGGCCCCAGCCGACGGGGCGGTGCACGTCGTGGCCGGTGGCGCCGAGAGGTCGGACTCGGTGCGCCTGGCCCTAACTTACGCCCTGCGTGAGATCCCCGACACTTCTATCGTGCTCGTTCACGACGCGGCCCGCGCCTTCACGCCGCCCGCCGTCGTCAGCGCCGTGGTGGACGCCGTCGCCGCAGGTCACCCGGCCGTCATCCCCGTGCTGCCGGTCGTGGACACGGTCAAGCAGGTCGACGCCGACGGCGTGGTGCTCGCCACACCGGACCGCGCCGCGCTGCGCGTCGTGCAGACCCCGCAGGGCTTCGACGCGGCCGTGCTGCTGCGCGCGCATGAGGCAGGCTCGGACGCCACGGACGACGCGGGCCTGGTCGAACGGCTCGGCGTGCCGGTCGTCACCGTGCCGGGCCACCCCGACGCCATGAAGATCACCACCAAGTTCGACCTGGCCGTGGCCGAGGCGCTGCTGGTCGGCACCCGAGGAGCACCGTGATCCCCAGAGTGGGCATCGGCACGGACGTCCACCAAGTGGAACGCGGCCGGGAGTGCTGGCTGGCCGGCCTGCGCTGGGACGACGCGGACGGCTGCGCCGGCCACTCGGACGGCGACGTGGCCGCGCACGCGCTGTGCGACGCGCTGCTGTCCGCCGCCGGCCTCGGCGACCTCGGCGCGGTGTTCGGCACGAGCGACCCGCGCTGGTCCGGGCGGCACGGCGTGGAGTTCCTGGCCGAGGCACGTCGCCTGGTCGAGGAGGCGGGCTTCCGCGTCGGCAACGCCGCCGTGCAGGTCATCGGCAACGCGCCCAAGATCGGCAAGCGCCGTGACGAGGCACAGAAGGTGCTGTCGGAAGCGGTCGGCGGCCCGGTGTCGGTCAGCGGCACGACCACCGACGGCCTCGGCCTGACCGGGCGCGGCGAGGGCATCGCCGCCGTGGCCACCGCGCTGCTCGTCCCACTAGCCTGACCCGCGTGCCGATCACCCTCAGCGCGGCGACGCGTGCCCTGGTCGACGAGCGGAACTACGCCGTCCTCGCCACGATCAACCCGGACGGCAGCCCGCAGACATCGGTGGTGTGGGTCACCCGGGACGGCGACGACCTGCTGTTCTCGACGTTGCGCGACCGGGTGAAGGAGCGCAACCTCCGCCGTGACGCGCGGGCCAGCGTGAGCGTGTGGAGCCACGCCGACCCGGAGGTTTACGCGGAGGTGCGCGGCACCGTGACGATCGTCGAGGACGCCGGCCGCACCCTGGCCAACGACCTGTCGCACAAGTACCTGGGCCAGGACTACCCCGCCGACGCGCCCGGCAAGGTCCGCGTGGTGCTCCGCCTGACCCCGACGAAGGTCACCGGCAACGCCGCCTGAGCCGGCAGTGAGGCTGGTCTCGCTTCGTCGCGCTCCCGAGACCTCCGATGTCCCGACCACGTAGCGTGTTTTCCGTGACGATCCGCGCCGTGCTCTTCGACTTCTCCGGCACCCTGTTCCGCTTGGAGCACGACTCGCTGGCCGCCCACGCCGAGCTGATGCGGGCGCTCACCGCGCCCGTCGGCCTGGCGGAAGGGCTGGACATCGACCCCGCGCAGTGGGAACGGCGTGACCTCGACCCCGACTCGCACCGCGAGATGCACCTCGCCGTGCTGGCGAAGGCGGGTGCGAAGGACCCGGCCCAGTTCTACGCCGACCTGTGCAGCCCGCCGTTCTGGCAGCCGTACCCGGACACCGCGCAGGCGCTGGGCACCGAGCTGCCGACCGCGGTCGTCAGCAACATCGCGTGGGACATCGCCGCGGTCTTCGCCCGGCACGGCGTCGAGAACCGGGTGGACGAGTTCGTGCTCTCCTACCAGGAGGGCTTCGTCAAGCCGGACCCCAAGCTGTTCCGCATCGCCTGCGACCGCCTGGGCGTGCACCCCACCGAGGCGCTCATGATCGGCGACAGCCCCGAGGCCGACGGCGGCGCGGCGGCGATCGGGTGCCAGGTCGAGATCGTCGACCCGCTCCCGACCGGCAGCCGTCCGGACGCCCTGCTGCAGGTCCTCCGCAAGCACCTTTGACCGGGCGATCCAACCCCGACTGGTCACCGCCCGTACCATCTTCACGTGAGCCTCCACCTCTTCGACACCGCGACCCGGTCCATGCGGGAGTTCGTCCCGCAGGTCAGCGGAACGGCGTCGATCTACGTGTGCGGGGCCACGGTGCAGGGCGTTCCGCACATCGGGCACGTGCGCAGCGGCCTCAACTTCGACGTGCTGCGGCGCTGGCTGGCCCGTGACGGCTCGACCGTGCGGCTGGTGCGCAACGTCACCGACATCGACGACAAGATCCTCGCCAAGGCCACCGAGCACGGCGCCGAGTGGTGGGAGTGGGCCTACCAGCACGAACGGGCCTTCGACGACGCCTACGACGCGCTGGGCTGCCTGCCCGCGTCCTACTCCCCTCGCGCGACGGGCCACGTCACGCAGATGGTCGAGCTGATGGAGCGGCTGATCGAGAAGGGCCACGCGTACGCCTCCGACGGCGACGTGTACTTCTCCGTGACGTCGTTCCCCGAGTACGGGGCGCTGTCGGGGCAGAAGCTCGACGAGGTGCACCAGGGCGAGTCCGCCGCGACGGGCAAGCGCGACGCGCGCGACTTCACGCTGTGGAAGGCGGCGAAGCCGGGCGAGCCGTCGTGGCCGACGCCGTGGGGCCCTGGCCGGCCGGGTTGGCACCTGGAGTGCTCGGCGATGGCGACCGCGTACCTCGGCGGGACGTTCGACATCCACGGCGGCGGCATCGACCTGATCTTTCCGCACCACGAGAACGAGCAGGCGCAGTCGCGCGCGGCCGGCGACGGCTTCTCCCGGTACTGGATGCACAACGCCTGGGTGACGCTCAGCGGCGAGAAGATGTCGAAGTCGCTGGGCAACACGGTGTCGATCCCGGCGATGCTGGAGCGCGTCCGCGCCCCCGAACTCCGCTACTACCTGGTCGGCCCGCACTACCGGTCGACGATCGAGTACTCGCCCGAGGCGTTGGACGAGTCGGTGTCGGCCTACCGCCGCGTCGAGTCGTTCCTGCGGCGCGTGGTCGAGCGCACGGGCGCCGTGGGCGCGGACGGCGAGCTGTCGCCCGCGTTCGTGGCGTCGATGGACGACGACATGGGCACGCCGGGCGCGTTGGCCGCCATCCACAAGCGGGTGCGCGAGGGCAACACGGCCCTGGAGTCCGGTGACGACCTGGGCGCGCGTGCCGCCGCCGAGTCGGTGCGGGCGATGACCGGCGTGCTCGGGTTGGACCCGTTGTCGCCGCTGTGGCACGACGCCGCGGCCGGCGGCACGGGCGGGCGCGCGTTGGGCGTGCTGGTGGAACGGCTGCTCGAAGAGCGGTCGCAGGCCCGCAAGGACAGGGACTTCGCGCGCGCGGACGCGCTGCGCGATCACCTGCTGCTGGCCGGTATCGCCGTCGAGGACACCCCCGACGGTCCGTTGTGGACGTTGAAGGACGACTGAGCTCGTGGCTGGTAACTCCAAGCGCCGGGGCGCCATGCGCAACCCCGGCTCCAAGAAGGGCGCGGTCGTCGGTTCCGGCGGACAGAAGTCGAAGGGCCTGCAGGGCAAGGGCCCCACGCCGAAGGCGACCGAACGACCGAACCACCCCGCCTACAAGCGGGCGACCGCGGCGGCGAAGGCCGAGCAGGTGCGCTCGCAGCGGCGCAAGGCCGCCGAGAACGGCCCCGAGACCGTGGCCGGTCGCAACCCGGTGGTCGAGTGCCTGCGCGCCGACATCCCGGCGACGGCGCTGTACGTGGCGCTGGGCATCGACGCGGACGACCGGGTCGCCGAGGCCGTGCAGCTGGCGGCCACGCGCGGCATCTCCGTGCTGGAGGTGCAGCGCGGAGAGCTGGACCGGATCACCGGCGGCGCGATGCACCAGGGCCTCGGCCTCCAGGTGCCGCCCTACGAGTACGCCGAGCCCCGTGAGCTGCTCAAGATCGCGAACGAGTCCGGCGTGCCGCCGTTGCTGGTGGCGCTGGACGGCGTGACCGACCCCCGCAACCTGGGCGCGGTCGTGCGCTCGGCAGCGGCCTTCGGCGCCCACGGCGTCGTCCTGCCGCAACGCCGTTCGGCGGGCATCACCGCCGTCGCGTGGCGGACCAGCGCGGGCACCGCGGCCAAGATGCCGATCGCCGTCGCGACGAACCTGACCCGCCAGCTCAAGGAGTGGGCGGACGCCGGGCTGATGGTCATCGGCCTCGACGCGGACGGCGACGTCGACGTGGACGGCCTCGACCTGGCCACCGGCCCACTGGTCGTCGTCGTCGGCTCCGAGGGCCGCGGCCTCTCCCGCCTCGTCAAGGAGACGTGCGACCAAACGGTCTCCATCCCCATGTCCGCCGGCGTGGAATCGCTGAACGCCTCCGTCGCCGCCGGCGTCGTCCTGGCCGAAGTCGCCCGCCGCCGCCGCCTCGACACCCGCGCCTAGCACCCACACCCCCTCACCTGCACCCACGCCCTTCCCAACAGAAGGGCTTCGTGTCATCCCGCCCTTGTGGAGGTCGGCGGGATGACACGAAACCCGACCAACAACGAGCCCGGCGCATACCCACCCGGACGTCATCCTGCTGATCTGCCTGTCCGGCGAGGACTCTCTTCTCTTTGCTCTTCTTGAACCTCGACCCACGGGCGCGGTGTGAGGTGCACCGTTTGTTGGGTGATCCGGACCGCCGGGGCGTGACCGGCGGATAGGGTCTGCGGCGATGTCCTTCGCCAGCCCGCTGTTCCTGTGGTTCTTCCTCCCGGTCGTGCTCGCGACCGTCCTCGTCACGCCCAGGAACTGGCGCAACGGCGTGGTCGCCGTGGCGAGCCTGCTGTTCTACGTCTCCGGCGCGGGCGGCACGACGCTGCTGCTGCTCGCCTGCATGGTGGTCAACTACCTGGCCGGGCGGCGGCTGGAGCCGGGCGCGCCGGGCGATCGCCGCCTGGTCCTGGTCGGCTCGATCGCGCTCAACCTCGGCGTGCTGCTGATCTGGAAGTACGCCGGGTTCGCCACCGGGCAGCTGCACGACATCGCCGCCGTCGTGGGCGCCGACCTGCCGGTGGTCGAGCTCGCGCTCCCGATCGGCATCTCCTTCTACACGTTCCACCACATCTCGTACGTGGTCGACGTGTACCGCGGCGAACGGCCGGCCCTGCGCGAGCCGGTCGCCTTCGTCACCTACATCGCGATGTTCCCGCAACTGGTCGCCGGTCCGATCGTGCGGTTCCGCGAGATCGCCGACCAGCTGCCGCAGCCCCGCCTGCACCGCTGGGACGACGTCGCCGCCGGCTTCCCCCGGTTCGCCCTCGGCCTGTGCAAGAAGGTGATCATCGCCGACTCGCTCGCGCCGATGGTCGACGCCTGCTTCGCCACCCCGGCCGACGAGATGACCACGTCCATCGCCTGGCTCGGCGCGATCGGCTACACGCTCCAGCTGTACTTCGACTTCTCCGGCTACTCCGACATGGCCATCGGCCTCGGCCGGATGCTGGGCTTCCGGCTGCCGGAGAACTTCGCCCGCCCGTACTCGTCGGTCACGATCACCGACTTCTGGCGCCGCTGGCACATGTCGCTGTCGCGCTGGTTCCGCGACTACGTCTACATCCCGCTCGGCGGCAACCGCGGCGGCGTGGTGCAGACCTACCGGAACCTGTCGATCGTTTTCGTGCTGACCGGTTTCTGGCACGGCGCCAACTGGACGTTCCTGGTGTGGGGTTTGTTCCACGGCGGGCTGCTCGTGCTGGAGCGCCGATTCGGCTGGGATTCGGCGCCGGCCGCCACCCGCACCCGAATTGCCCGCCGGGTCCTGACCATGCTGCTGGTGGTAATCGGCTGGGTGTTCTTCCGATCCGCCGATCTCGGTACGGCGTTCACAATCATCGGCCACATGTTGTTGCCGGATTTCGGCGGGTTGACCGACGCCGTCGCGGCCGCGGCGACCAATCAGCGCATTGTGCTGCTGGTGCTCGCGCTGGCGATTGTCGCAATGCCCGATCACCCGGTGAGCGGGCCTTACCTGGAGTCTTCCCGGGACAAGATCGCCACCGCGGCCAGGGTCTCGCTGATGACGGTCGGCGTCGGCTACGCGGCGATCCTCGTCGCCAGCGGCACGTTCAGCCCGTTCCTCTACTACCAGTTCTGAAGATCGCCCCACCACCGGTTGCGAAGATCGACAAGCGGGCGATGTTCAACAATTGACTCACCAACCGGCCCGACGCCGTCGGCGACCGCAGGAACGCGCTGGCCCGGTCGGACCAGCCCTCCGCGCCCAATGGAGGTCGCGGTCGACATAGGGTAGGCGAGGGTTGCTCACGCCGTGTCACCTACCGTCAACTGTCAAGAATAAGTGGGCGATTTTTCGCCGTTGTAACTACTTTATGTAACCGACCTGCTCCGTTCGGGTACACAGTGTGGTAGGACAGAGATTGCACATCCGGCAGCTTCTACCGTGCTAACCGAGGGAATTGTTACTTCGGGTGGGGGTAACGTGACTCACTCATCGGGGCCGACCAACCTGGGGGAGTTGTGACTTCCGGGGGGACCATCCGCGCGCTCGTGGGCAACCGCGAGTTCCGCGGCATGTGGATCGGCTCGACGGTGTCCACCGTGGGCGATCAACTCGCGGCGGTCGCGCTCTCCCTGTTGGTGTTCGAGCGCACCCAGTCCGCCGCGTGGACCGCCCTCACGTGGTCGTTGACGCTGTTCCCGCCGCTGGTCTCCGGACCGCTGCTCGGCTGGGTCGCGGACCGGTTCCCCCGCCGCACGGTGATGGTGTGGTGCGCGTGGCTGCAAGCCGCCCTGGTCGGCCTGATGGCCATTCCCGGCGCGCCGCTGTGGCTGATGATCGTGCTGCTGGTCCTCGTGCTGATGATCTCTTCGCCGTTCCTGGCGGCGCAGGAGGCGAGCCTGCCCCACGTGCTGCCGGACAAGCGCTACGACGACGGCGTGGCGCTGTTCGGCACGTCGGTGGACGTCGCCCAGATGGTCGGCCTGGCCGCCGCGGGCTTCCTCGTCACGAACGCCGGCGCGGGCGTCGCGCTCGCGATCGACGCGGCCTCGTTCGTGTGGGTGGCGATCCTGGTGCAGCTGTCGGTCAAGCACCGGCCGGCCGCCGACCCGCGCGGCGCGAAACGGGATCCCGAAGGCCCGAAGGGAGCGTTCACGCTCCTGGTCACGGAACCGCGGCTGCGCAGCCTGATGGGCATGCGCCTGCTCGCCGGCCTCGCCATGGTCCCGGAGGGACTCGCCGTGCCCCTGGCGGCGAGTCTGGACGCGGTGTGGGCCGTGGGCCTGATCCTGGCCATCGAGCCCGCCGCCAACGTCCTCGGCGTGGCCGTGCTGTTCCGGTTGGTGCGCGATCCGGCGAAGCGCGAGCGGCTGATCGGCCCGCTCGCCATACTGTCCTTGGCCCCTCTGGTCATGTTCGCGTTGCACCCGAACCTGACCTGGACCATCGCACTACTGGTGATCGCCGGTATGGCCGGCGCGTACCACACGCCCGCTCGCTCGGCGTGGATGCGCATCCTGCCCGACGCCTACCGCGGTCGCGCGTACGGCATCGGCCGTGCCGCTCTGCGCTCGTCGCAGGGCGGCGGGATGGCGTTGGCCGGTGTCGTGGCGCACTCGATCGGCTCGGTGACCGCGACGATCGCGGGTGCAGGCGGCATCGGGCTGTTGCTCGCCACGCAGGCGACCGTAGCCTGGCGACGGGCCCGCACCCGGAACGATCCGAAAGCGGTGGCGATCTGAAACGGACTCATCACATATCGCGATTGTCAAACATGAAGGACCCCTCGGCTGCGGCCCGCTAGCCCGCGGGCACGTACGGTGAACATTCGGTCCGGGATGGAGGGAGCGGCTCACATGTCGCGGTTGCGCATGGCGAACACCTCCTCAGTGCGCATCTCGGGCACGGACGTGCCGCTGCGAACGGCGTTCGCCACGCGGCGCCGGGCAGAGGGTAGGGGGTCGTGGTGAAGAACAGTTTGACTGACCAGAAGCCCTCTGGGGCAGTCGGCCGGCCCTCGATTCGCAACTGGGATCTGTGGAGCTTGCGACCGGCCGCGCTGGCGTACTTCTTCTTCATCGAATCGGCGGTAGCGGCTGCCGCCATTTGGCTGCTCACCGGCCTCGACTCGGTCTCGAACGCCGACTGGCTCAGATTCTGCGCGGTGATGTTCGCCATCACCGTGCACCTGATGATCGTTCGGCGGGCCGAAGAGTCGCGGCGCAACGAGTCGGCCGGTCCGCACATCGACCTGACGTCGGTCTGGACGTTCGCCGCCGCCATCGCGCTGCCCGGCGCGCTGGCCGTGCTGGCCACGGTCTGGATGCGGATCCTGATCCAGCCGATCGCGCGACGCCAGCCGTACCGGTTCGTGTTCAGCTCCGCGAGCATCCTCGGCGGCACCATGCTGGCCTGGGCCGTGGTGCACCTGTCCGGGACGTCGCTGCTCGCCACCGGGAGCATCCCGACCGACCTGGGCCTCGTGCTCGTGCTCATCGTGGCCGGGGTGGTCAACTGGGGCGCGCAGGGCATGAACATCGCCGTCGCGTTGAAGATCGTCACCCCGCACACCCGCATCCAGGAGTTCCTGGGCTCGCGCGCGGACAACATGCTGGAGCTGAGCACGCTCGGCGCGGGCGCGATGCTCGGCATGCTGATGACCACCCACTGGGTGGGTCCGCTGCTGCTGGTCTTCCCGGTGATCCTGGTGAACTCGCTGCTCTACCACGCCGCGCAGCGGCGGGCGCACCTCGAGCGGCTGCTGCGCGAGCAGGAGCAGCTGCAGGCGCGGCTGGCCGAGGACGCGCACACCGACTACCGGACCGGGCTGCTCAACACCAACGGCCTCGCCGAGTACGGGAGCAGGCTCACCGACCGGTGCCGCCACGACAACCAGCCGGTGACCGTGCTGGCCATCGACCTGGACCACTTCAAGCGGATCAACGACACCTGGGGCCACCCGGCGGGCAACGCGGTGCTGGCCGAGGTGGGCCGGATCCTGCGGGAGAAGCTGCGGCCGGGTGACGTGGCCGGGCGCGACGGCGGCGAGGAGTTCGTCGTCGTGCTCGCCGACACGGGCCTGGCCCAGGGCACGGCCATCGCCGAACGGGTGCGCGAGGCGATCGGCGAGATGTCCGTGATGACCACCGACAAGCACCGCAACACCGTCACCCTGCGCGGCCGGAACCTGCCGTTGACGGCGGACGGGCCGGACGTGCGGGCCATCTCGGCGTCCATCGGCGTGGCCGTGCTGCCGGACAACGGCGACTGCCTCCAGGACGCCCAGCACTTCGCCGACGCGGCGCTCTACGCGGCCAAGGAGAACGGGCGCAACCAGGTGCGGGTCGCCGGTGGCGAGATCCGGCTGCTGCCCGCGCCGCGGGGCGACCAGCCCGTGGCGGAGGACGCCGGGGACCAGGCGGGGGCCGCCGAGGTCACCCGGACCGCGTAAGTCCCCCACCTCTCGGGCCCGACCGTTCGGCACGCGGGCGTGGCGGGCGTGACGGCGCAGGGCCTGCCCGAGGGCACAGCCGTGCCCGCCACCGCGACCGCGGTGGTCGGCCGACGTGGTCGTCGTGCTTCGCATGGCACCCGTCGTCTCCGCGCGGCCCGCGCCCCGCGATCGGGCCTCCGGTGCCCCCTCCACCCGGGCTTACCCACTCGCGGCGCGTTCCAAACGTGCTACTGGACCCTTTCCCGCTTGCCGCTCATCAGCCGGCAGACCAGGTAGATCAGGAACGAGACCGCGGTGACGAACGCGCTCACCGGCATGCCGGGCGCGAGCGACAGGATCATCCCGCCCAGCACGGACACCTCGGCGAACACCACGGCCAGCACGGTGGCCCGCAGCGGGCTCGCGGTGACCCTGGTCGCCGCCGCCGCGGGCGTGATCATCAGCGACAGCACGAGCAGCGCGCCCACCAGCTGCACGCTCAACGCCGTCGCCACGCCCACCAGCACCGCGAACACCACCGACAGGGCCCGCACGGGCACGCCGCGCGCCACGGCCACGGCGGCGTCCACGCTGGCGAAGTGCAGCGGCCGGTAGATGACCGCCAGCACCGCCAGCACGGCCACCGACGCGCCGATGAGCAGCCACAGGTCGGTCGAGCCGACGCTGACCACCTGACCGGTCAGCAGGCCGAACTTGTTCGCCGCACGCCCGTTGTAGAGGGCCAGGAACAGCACGCCCAGGCCGAGGCCGAACGCCAGGATCGCGCCGATCACCGAGTCGCGGTCCGAGTCGCGCGTGCTGAGCAGCCCCAGCAGCAGCGCGGCGACGACCGACCCGGCCAGCGCGCCGTACCCGACGCCGATGCCGAGCAGCAGGGCCGCCGCGCCGCCGGTGAACGCGAGCTCGCTCGTGCCGTGCACGGCGAACGCCATCTTGCGGGTCACCACGAGCGGGCCGAGCAGCCCCGCCACCAGCCCGAGCACGGCGCCCGCGACGAGCATCGGCTGGACGTACCGCAGCAGGTCCAGCGTCTGCGCGACGTCGAAGAAGTTCTCCATCAGCCCTTCACCCCGCCACGTGGTGCGGCTCGTCCTCGCACACGTGCTGCGCGCCGACCACGTGGATCTGGTCGCGCACGCGGACCACCTCGACGTTCGTGCGGTACAGCTCGGTCAGCGTCCGCGAGGTCATCACCTCGGCGGGCGCGCCGATCCGGAACCGGCCCTCGACCAGGTACAGCACCCGGTCGACCAGCGGCAGGATCGGGTTGATCTCGTGGGTCACGAACAGCACGGCCGTGCCCGCGGACCGGCGCCGGGCGTCGATCAGGTCGCTGACCACGCGCTGGTGCGCGAGGTCGAGCGAGAGCAGCGGCTCGTCGCACAGCAGCACCTCGGGGTCGCCGACCAGGGCCTGCGCCACCCGCAGCCGCTGCTGCTCGCCACCGGAGAGCAGGCCGACGGGCTCGTCGGCGTACCTCGTCGCGCCGACGGACTCCAGCGCCGCGTCCACCCTGGCCCGGCGTTCGCGGCGGGTGCGCCAGCCGATGCCCCAGCCGTGCCCGTCCAGGCCGAACCCGACCAGGTCGCGGCCGCGCAGCGCGAGGCTCGAGTCGATCGCCCGCTGCTGCGGGATGTAACCGATGCGCCGGTTGCCGCCCGCGACGTGGACCGTGCCCGCGGACAGCGGTTGCAGGCCGAGCAGCACCCGGATGAGGCTGGTCTTGCCCGAGCCGTTCGGCCCGAGAACGGCCACGAACTCCCCGGGGGCGACGTCCAGGTCCAACCCGTCCCACAGCACGCGGTCGCCGTAGGACAGCCGCGCGCCGCGCAGCGCGACCGCCGCGCGCGTGGACCTGTCCGCCACCTGAGCCGTCATGCCGCGAGCGCTCCCACCAGCGAGTCGACCTGCTTCGTCATCCAATCAAGGTAACCCGTGACGCCTTCCGGCAGCGTCTCGGTCACCTCGGCGATCGGCACGCCCGCGGTCTTGGCCTGGTCGACGACCTGCCGGGTGCCCGCGTTCTCCGTCTGCGCGTTGTTGACCAGCGCGGCGACCTGCTTCTGCTCGATCAGCCGGGTGACGTCGGCGAGCGCGGCGGCGGGGATGTCGGTCTCGTTCTCCACGGCCTCGCTGAAGGACTCCGGCGTGACGTCCTCGACGCCCGCGGTGTCGAGCAGGTAGTGCGCCACCGGCTCGGTCGCCACCACCTTCTTGCCCGCGCCCTTGCCCTCGACGCGCTGCTCCAGCTCGGTCAGCTTGGCGGTGAAGTCCTTCGCGTTGGCCTCGAAGGTCGACTTCTTGTCCGGCGCGATCGCGCCGAGGTCGACCGCGGCCTGGTCGGCGACCTTGCGGACGGTCTCGAAGTCGTACCAGACGTGCTCGTTGACGGCGTGGTCGTGGTGCTCCTCGCCCTCCGGCTCGCCCGAGGGCTCCGGCTCCTCGTGCCCGGAGGCCTTGCCGGACACCGGGAACGCCTCGATCTTCTTCGCGCCCTCGGTCTCGGGGCCGAGCAGGGTGGCGAAGAAGTCGTCGTAGCCGCCGCCGTTGAAGATGACGAGCTTGGCGTCGCGGACCGCGGCCAGGTCGGACGGCTTGCTCTCGTAGGAGTGCGGGTCGCCGGACGGGTCGTCGATGATGGCGCTGACCTGCACGGCGTCGCCGCCGACGGCCTTGACCACGCTGCCCCACACGTTGGTGGAGGCGACGACCTTGATCGTGCCGTCGTTCGCGGCGGGGGTGTCCTGGGCACCGCAAGCGGTGAGGGCGACGGCGGTCGCGGCGGCCACCGCGCCGAGCAACACGTTGCGGACAGTCATCAGAGCACTCCTCGACAGGCGGACACATAGGCAATGGAAACCGTTGTCGAGTTCAGTTTAGAACGCTCCGCTACCGACACGCCCACCGACCGGGTGTTTTACGCACCCCAGGGGCCACCTCACCGCGGCACGGGAGGTGGCCCCTGGGGCTCGAAGATCGTCAGTCGGTCAGGCGGTGGCCGGACTCCGGGTGGAACAGGTGGACCTCGCCGGCGTCACGCACCGCGACCTTGACGGTCTGGCCCAGGGTGGGCGGCGTGCGGCCGTCGACGCGGACCACGAACCGCTCGGGCACGTCGCCGATGCGGACCGAGCCGTGCATGAGCGCGTCCGCGCCCAGCTCCTCGACCAGCTCGACGGTCATGTCCATGCCCTGCTCCGAGGAGCTGACCAGGGCCAGCGACTCGGGCCGGATGCCGAACGTGACCTCGGACAGGCCCTCGCCCGCCGCCTTGTCCAGCGCGCGGCGCTCCAGCGGCACCACGATGCCGTCGAGCTTCGCGCCCTCCGACGTCAGCGGCACGGTCTTGAGGTTCATCGCGGGCGAGCCCATAAAGCCGGCGACGAACGCGTTGGCCGGCTTGTCGTACAGCGCGCGCGGGGTGTCGCACTGCTGGAGCAGGCCGTCCTTGAGCACGGCGACCCGGTGGCCCATGGTCATGGCCTCGACCTGGTCGTGCGTGACGTAGATCGTGGTGGTGTCCAGGCGGGCCTGGAGGGCGGCGATGTTCGCGCGGGTCTCCACGCGGAGCTTCGCGTCCAGGTTGGACAGCGGCTCGTCCATGAGGAACACGGAGGGCTCGCGGACGATCGCGCGGCCCATCGCGACGCGCTGCCGCTGGCCGCCGGAGAGCGCCTTCGGCTTGCGGTCCAGGTACTTCTCGAGGTCCAGCATCTTGGCCGCCTCGGCGACCTTCTCCCGGATCTCGGTCTTGTTGACGCCGCGCAGCTTGAGCGCGAAGCCCATGTTCTCCGCGACCGTCATGTGCGGGTACAGCGCGTAGGACTGGAACACCATCGCGATGTCACGGCCCTTGGGCGGGACGTTGGTGACGTCCTTGCCGCCGATGTGGATGGCGCCCTCGTCCACGTCCTCCAGACCCGCGAGCATCCGCAGCGCGGTCGACTTGCCGGAGCCGGACGGACCGACCAGGACCAGGAACTCGCCGTCGGTGACGTCCAACGACAACTCGTCGACCGCGCGGACCGGCGGGTTGCCGGAGAAGATCCGCGAAGCCTTGACGTAGGCGACCTCAGCCATGCCACGCACCTTTCACTACCCGAGCTTTGCCGCAACGCTAGGGATTGCAAGCGCTTACGGGAACGGGTGAATTGGTCTAGTTCCGCATCGGTTCAGCGCCTGGTACTGGTGGAACATGGCCGCTTCCCTGGTGCTCGTCCGTCACGCGACCTCCGTCGCACCCACCCCGGGCGGACCGGACGAGCTGGCCCGGCCGTTGCGCGAGTCGGGGCTGGTCCAGGCGCGTGAGCTGGTGGAAGAGCTGCTGGCGCTGCGTCCGACGGCGGTCCTGTCGAGCCCTTACCCGCGGGCCGTTCAGACCGTGCAGCCGACCGCCGACGCCCTGGGCATGACCGTCGAGACCAGGTGGGACCTGCGGGAGTGGGACTCGGGCATCCCACCGACGCCCGACTACGCGCGGCACTACGCGCACAGCTGGGACCACCCGGACTTCGCGCGGCCGGGCGGCGAGAGCCTGGCCGCGCTCAGCGACCGGGTGCGGCGGGCGTTGGCGGCGGTGGCCGAGGAGCACGACGGTGGCGTGGTGCTCATCGGTACCCACGGCACGTTCGCCGCACGCACCCTACTCGCGGCCGGCCACCCGGTCGGTTGGACGTTCCTGAAGGACATGCCGATGTCCGCTGTCTACCGGGTCCGGTGGGGCGGCGATCACCCGTTCGAGGTGTCCGGACCAGGCCTTTGACCAGCGGTATTGCCGCTGGCGCGGGGTGCGCCGGCTCCCTAACCTCTCCGCCATGAAGGTCATCAGCCAACAGGAATTCAACGACAACCTCTTCGAGGTACTGGAAGCCGTCGCAGCGGGCGAGACCTACCAGATCACTCAGGACGGCGATGAGCCCCTCGAACTGAGCCTGCCGACGCACAGGCGAGGGCTGAACACGGCGGAGGTCATCGAACGACTCAAGCACTTGCCGCGCGTCGACTACGCGGAGATGCGCCGGGAAGCGGACGAGTTCTTCGGGAACCAGGACCAGCTCGGCGACGACGGCCCGTGGGAGCGCAGCCGTGGGTGATCACCATGCCGGCGTCCTGGACACTTCCACGTACATCGACCTCGACCTGCTGGACGAGCAAGCCCTGCCGGAGATCTTCGAGCTGACCACCATCACGTTCGCCGAACTGCAACACGGTCTGGCGGTGGCCGTGGACGCAACGACCCACGACGTGCGGGCCAAGCGGCTGGGTGCCGCGATGGTGAACTACGACCCGCTGCCCTTCGACCGCAGCGCGTCCACCCGGTACGGCAGCCTGATCAAGCTGACGACCGCGGCCAAGCGCAATCCCCGTTCGCGCAGGTTGGACCTGATGATCGCGGCCATCGCGTCGTGCCACGACCTGCCGCTCTACACCCGCAACGCGAAAGACTTCGTGGGCCTGGAGTCGCTCGTCAAGATCATCGAGGTGTGATGGGAGGGCCTCCGCGACGAGGCGGAGGCCCCCGTCGGCATCAGCCCTTCACCGCGCCCGACGACAGGCCCGTCACCAGGAACCGCTGCACCAGGTAGAACACCACGATCGCGGGGATCGCGACCAGGATCGAGGCGGCCGCCAGGTGGCCCCACTCGGTCCGGTTCTGCTGGACGAACACCTGCAGCCCCACGGCCAGCGTCTTCGACTCGTCCGCCGCCGACAGGAACGCCGACGCGAACGCCACCTCGCCCCACGCCGTCAGGAACGCGTAGAACGCCGTCACGGCCAGCCCCGGCCGGGCCAGGGGCAGCACCAGCCGCCAGAACACGCCGAACGGCGACAGGCCGTCCACCCGCCCCGCCTCGTCGATGTCGGTCGGGATGGTGTCGAAGTAGCCCTTCAGCATGTACGTGCAGAACGGCACGGCGGTCGTGCAGTAGACGAGCACCAGGCCGAGCGACGTGCCCTGCAGCCCGAGCGCCAGCAGGATGTTGTACAGCGGCACGATCAGCACCGCGAACGGGAACATCTGCACGACCAGGAACGACAGCATCAGCGACCGCTTGCCCGGGAACCGGAACCGCGACGCCGCGTAGCCCGTCGTCGCCGACAGGAACACCGCCAGCACCGTGGTCATCAGCGCGATCAGCACCGAGTTGCCGAACCACGCGAGGAAGTCGCCCTTCTCCCCCGCCAGGATGCGCCCGTAGTTGTCCAGGCTGGAGTCGTTGACCAGCTTCGGCGTGGTCTCCACGGCCTTGGCGTCCGGCTTGAACGACGTCACCAGCACCCAGAACACCGGGAACACCGCGATGAGCGACGCCACCACCAGCGCGGCGTGCAGCCCGACGCTGGCCAGGGGCGACCGCTGCGAGCGCTTGGGCGCCCGGGCCCGCGGGACCGCCTTCAACGAAGCGGCTTCGACCGTCATCACCACACCTCGCCTTGCTTGCGCAGCGCACGCCGGTACACGCCCGCGAACACGAGCAGCACGGACAGGATCAGCACGCCGTAGGTCGACGCCACCGCGAAGTCGCGGGACGCGCCGGAGAAGAACCGCTCGAACGCGTAGGTCACCAGGATCCGGGTGTTCGGGTTCGGCCCGGTGATCAGGTAGATGATCGCGAACATGTTGAACGTCCAGATGATGCCCAGCAGCACCACCGTGCTGGACACCGACCGCAGGCCGGGCAGCGTCACGTTGCGGAACCGCTGCCACGCCGTCGCCCCGTCCACCTCGGCTGCCTCGTAGAGGTCGCCGGGGATCGACTGGAGCCCGCCCAGCAGCGCCACCATCATGAACGGCACGCCGAGCCACACGTTGACGATGATCACCGCGACCAGCGCCCAGTCGGACTGGCCGAGCCACACCGGCGGGTCGTCCAGGCCGAGGAAGCGCAGGAACTGGTTGATGATCCCGTACTGCGCGTTGAACATGTACTTCCACGCGAACGCGCTGATGAACGCCGGCACGGCCCACGGCAGGATCAGCAGCACCCGGTACGCCGCCCGGCCGCGCACCTCCCGGTTGAGCAGCAGCGCGAGGCCGAGGCCGATCGTGTAGTGGAAGAACACGCAGCCGAACGTCCACACCAGCGTGCGCACCAGCGTCGACCAGAACGCGCCGTAGCTGGCGTCGCCGGACAGGACGTTCAGGTAGTTGTCGAGGCCAACGGAGACGTAGGTCGCCGGCCGGTCGAGGATCGGGTTGGCGATGTTGCCCTCGTTGATGTCGGTGAAGGTGAAGAACACGCCCTGGGCGAGCGGGAACAGCACCAACACCGCGATGACCACCACGACCGGCAGCACCATCGCGTACGCGTACCAGTGCCGGTCCAGGAACCTGCGCACCGAAGTCTCCCTTCGCTGCCCCGGGGGGGGGGGGGGGGGGGGGGGGGGGGGGGGGGGGGGGGGGGGGGGGGGGGGGGGGGGGGGGGGGGGGGGGGGGGGGGGGGGGGGGGGGGGG
>NZ_JBVJVK010000014.1:0-21172 GCF_055603705.1 Actinosynnema sp. NPDC037264
GATCCACGGCGGCGACTCACCCCTCCTCACGACCGAACATGATCCACATCAGGCTGGCCCGCCGCCACCGCAGTGATCATTTTGTTAGGACCTCTTAGCCGGCCTCGAGCAGTTCGCGCGGTTCGACGGCGGTCGCGTCCAACTCGAGGCAACGGCCCATCGCGTGGCGCGCCGCACCTCCGTCACCGAGGGCCAGGTGGCACTGTCCGGCGCGGTACCAGGCGACGGCGCCGGCGCCGGTGGCCAGTTCCCCGGCGTGTTCGTACCAGCGCGCGGCCTGCTCGACGTGGCCGATCGCCAGGTAGGCGTCGCCGACGGTGGACCGGGCCTGCACGCAGTACGGGTCCAGAGCGATCAGCCGCCCGCACAGCGCGGTCACCTCGTCGTGATCGGCCGGCTCGACCCCGAGGGCGAGGCGCAGCCGCATTTCCACCAGGTAGCGCTCGTTCTCCAGGGCGATCAGCTCGTCCGCCGCGTCCCGACCGCCCGAGGAGACCACCTCGGCGTGACAGGACTCCGCCAGGTCCGCCTCGTCGGCGGCACGTGCCCGGTCCGGTCCTGCGGCGCTCAACAGCGCGACCGCGCGGTGGAACCGGCTCCGCACGAGTGCGGCCTCCCAGTCGTCCTCCGCCGCCGGCACGGCGGGGAACACCGACCGGCCGGTCCGTTCGAACCGCCACCCCACCGTCAGGTCGAGCCCGCCGTGCAGCGTGTGCCCGATGCCCTGGAACGCCGACGCAAGGCGTACCACCGGGTCCTCAGCGTGTTCCGCGAGCTCGCGGAACACGGCCAGCGCACGGTCGCGCAGGCCGGGCGTCACCACGGCGACCTTGGCGAGGTCGTACCGAAATCGCTGGTGGGCCGCCGACCCGTCGGAGGGCCGGTCCAGGTCGGCCAGGTCCAACGCGAGCCGGTGATAGGACAACTGCGCCAGCTGAACCACGACCAGGCTGCGTCGCCGCCAGTCCAGCGCGTCCATCCGCTCGATCGAGCGCACCAGCGTCCGCCAGGCGGGTGTGCGCCGCTCGGGCGGCAACTCGCTCGGCGTGCGGGCTTCGTAGCCGGCGAGGCCGGCGTGCCGGATGACCTGGTGCCGCAGCCCGGGCACGCTCACCCGGGAACACCACGACCACCGGTCGGACGTCTCGTCCAGCCACTCGTTGACCGGCCGGATCAACCGCAGCCGCACCGGCGCCAGGTCGCTGGCGCCCATGTCGACCAGCGGGCGCCAGAACGGCTCCAGCCGGTTGTGCGGCGGCGCCGGCCGACCGGTCACCGCGGGCGGTGAACCACGCGAGTCCGACCGGGTGTAGACGCGTCGGAAGGCCCCCGCCGGCGTGCCGGCCGCGCTCTCAGTCACCGGACGGACGGCGGTAGGTGGCGACCAGCAGACCGGAGGCCCAGTCGACGAGGGTGGCCACCAGCTCGGGTTCCCGCACGATCTCCTCGCGCAGCCGGTGCACCCGAGGCAGGTGCTCGTCGGTCCACTTGGGCTGCGGCAGCAGGTCGTCGGCGAGGAACAGCGCCCCGTCGGCCAGGTGCCGGTACACCAGGTCGCGCCGTTCGAACTTGGCCGTGGTGGTGTCGACGAAGACCAGGTCGAACGGCGGCCCGTCATAGGTTTCCAGCCATTCGGTCGCGTCGGCCGTGACGACGTGCACCCGCGGATCACCCGCGAAGGTCTTCCGGCAGGCGTCGGCGATCCTCGGCGACTGCTCGATGGTGGTGAGCGTGGCGTCTTCGTCCATGCCGTCGAGCATCCAGCCCGTGCCGACACCGGTCTGCGAACCGAGCTCGAGCAGGCGGCCGCCCGGTTTGCTCGCCGCCATCGTGCGCAGGAACGCGCCGGTCTCCGGCGTGGACGCCAGGGTCAGGTTGGCCCGACGTGCGATGTCCCGTGCCCGTGCCGCCAGCGGCGGTTCCGGCACGACCACCGCGTCGGTGGCTGGTTTCGTCATCTGCTTTCCTCCGCTGTCTCAGTTTCCCTTGGCCGCCGCGGTTTCCGACTCGCGGACGAACCGCCGCGCCCAGATCTCCAGCAATGAGCCGCGCAGCAGCCAGTACGCCACGACCCCGCAGAAAACCCCGACGACGCCGAAGTCGAGCAGCTCACCCAGCAGCCAGGCGATCGGGAGCTGCGCGACGATCGCGGCGGTGAGGTTGCCGTACATGTCCAGCTTCGTGTGCCCGAACGCGCGGACGATGCTCACGTTGGTGAGGTTCCAGGCGATCAGCGGGATCACGACCCCGATGACGATGAGCGCCTGACCCACCTGTGTCCGCACCTCGGGGAACGTGGTGAACACCCCCGCGATCTGCTCGCGCAGCAGGATCAGGGCAACGCCGACCGCGAACCCGGGCAGCAGCAACGTCGACCGCCCGGCCCGCCACGTCCCCCGCACCCGGCTGGTGTCACCGGCCCCGATCGCACGTCCGACGAGAATCCGCACCGCCGACGAGAACGCGGTGCCCAGCCCGTAGCACAGCACCATCACGTGGAAGGCGATCCGGCCACCGCCGAGCGCTGCCGTGCTCAACCCGCCGACGATGGCGAAGAACACCGCCGTGCTCGCGTAGTCCAAAGCGGTCGACACCATCGCCGGGACGGCCAGGCGCGGGATCGACGTGTCGAAGTCGACCGGTTCGGGATTGCTCGTGCGCAGCCGCTGCCACAGCTTCGCGCGCACGGCCAGGGTGACGAGCAGCAGCAGGCCCAGCAGCGAGGACAGGCTGGTCGCCAACCCGTTGCCCACCGCGCCGAGCCGGGGGAACGGTCCGGGGCCGTAGATCAGCAGCCAGTCCAGCACGATGTTGCTTCCCGCGGTGAGCAGTCCGGCGAACATGGGCAGCCGGGCCAGCTTGTAGGCGTTGAACGTGGCGGCGACGGCGCCGAAGATCACGCCGAACACCAACGTCGGCGCGACCGCGGCGAGGTACTGCCCACCCATGACCGCGGCGTCCGGTCCGGCGTCCGACGCGACCAGCCGGGTCAGCTGACGGCCGAACAGCACCGTGACCGCGACCACCAGCACCACGACGACAGCGGACAACTTCGCGGTCGACCGGAGCGACGCGGCGATCCGCCTGCCGTCGCCCCTGCCGGCCAACCGCGCGGCGAGGATCTGGTGGCCGGCCACGGTCGCGAGTGCGAGCGTGCTGAACACGTCGAAGACCGCGGCGGCGCTCGCCACCGCCGCGAGTGGCAGCGCGCCGTAGTGGCCCATCATGGCCGTGTCGATGACCCCGGCCAGCACCGAGGACAGCACTCCGACCACGAACGGCAGGCCGAGTCGGAGGATCGCGCGCCGGTCGGAGTCCGGTGCCGCGTCCGTGGCATTGGTGCTCATGTCGCTCCCGCGTCCGGTTCGTCGGGTCAGGCGGAAACGCCGGCCCGTTCGAGGTACTCCCGCGGCTGCACGGCGGTCGTGTCCAGCTCCAGGCACCGGCCCATCGCGTTCACCGCGTCGCCCAACCGGCCGAGGATGTGGTAGCACTGCCCGGCCCGGTACCACGCCATCGCACCGGCGCCGGTGCCGAGCTCGCCGACCCGCGTGTACCAGCGTGCCGCCTCCTCGTAGGAGCCGATCGCGGCGTACCCGTCGGCGACGACCATCCGCGCCTGCAGGCAGTGGGGATCGATGGCGAGCAGCTGGTCGCACCGCCGGCGGACCTGCGCGGTCAGCTCCGGGTCGGGTGCCCGGCTCGCCGCCTTGATCAACGACTCCAGCACGATCCGCCGGTTCTCCACCGCCACGTACTGGTCCGGGCCGTTCTCCGGCGCGGAGGAGAACAGCCGTTCGCTGAGTTCCCAGGCCTGCATGACCTCCGTGTGCGTTTCGGCGAAGTTCCGCTCCCGCATGCGCAGCAGGGCGGCGGCGCGGTGGAACCGGCTCGTCATCAACAAGTCGAGCCAGGTGGCGTCGGCGCCGGCGGACGGCTCGCCGTAGGACTCGAACCGGCGCGCCAACTCCAGGTCGCGCCGCATCCGCACCGCGTAGCTGATGCCCTGTCCGGCCGCGGCCAGCCGCAGGACCGGATCGTCGGACCGTGTGGCGAGGTGCTCGAACAGGTCGGCCGGCGACTGGGTGGGCGCGGACAGGTAGACATTGGCCCTGGCGACCTCGTACAGGTAGTGGTCGGTCTCCACCGACCCGTCCGGCCGGTGGTCGGCGGACAGCGCCGCGGCGACGCCGTTGAACGACAGCTGCACGAGTTGGAAGATCACCAGCCGCCGGCGCAGCGGCGGCAGGTCGGCGAACCGGTCGAGCGCGTCCACCAGCACCCGCCACTGCCTGGTGCGCAACCGGTCGGGCAGCTCGCGCGGGTCACGGCAGGCGTACTCCGCCAGGCCGGCGTGCCGGATCACCTGGGTGCGCAGGCCGACGACGGAGTGGCGGGCGAACCACGCCCACGAGGTCGACTCCTCGTCGGCGAGCCAGTCGTTGACGTAGCCGATGGCCTGCAACCGCATCGGCGCGTACCGACTCGGCGCCATGTCGATCAGCGGTCGCCAGAAGATGGCGAGCCGGTTGTGCTCGATGTCGGGCAGCCCTGTCGGGCAGGGGAAGTAGCCGCGCGGATCGGTCCGGTCGTACACCGGATTGATCGCCGGCTCAGTTCGCGCGGCCATGACTCTCCACGAAGGACTGGATGTGATCGAACAACACTGCCCGGTTCCTGTTCGACTTCACCTGGTGGCCCTCGTCGTCGAACCGCAGGTAGGTGACGTCGACGCCGAGGTTCCGGGCGGCGGCGACGAACTCGTCGACTTCGTCCACCGGGATCCGCGGATCGCGCACGCCGTGGGCGATGAACAGCGGCGGGCAGTCCTCCGTCAGCCGGTGACGGGGAGACCGCTCCCGCAGCACTTCGTCGGCGTCCTCGCGAGGTACGGCGCCGAGGATCTGCCTGCTCAGCGAGCCGGCGATCGGGCTGAAGAAGGCAGGCGACCGAGTCGCCAGCCGCACCAGGTCGCACTGCGGGCTGATCGCGATCGCGTAGCGGACCAGGTCGGGTCGCGTGGTGGCGGCCACCAGCGCGGCGTAGCCGCCGTACGACGAGCCGAAGAAACCGACCCGGTCCTGGTCGACCAGGCCACTCGCGACGCCGTGCGCGACGCCGTCGTAGAGGTCCTGCTGCATGGCGCCGCCCCACTCGCCGAGCCCCGCCCGCCGGAACTCCCTGCCGAACCCGCGCGAGCCGCGGAAGTTCAGGTGCAACGAGGAGAGCCCCAGCAACGCCAGGTACTGGGCATCCGCGTGGAACCGCCAGTAGTCCCGTGCGGCGGGTCCCCCGTGCACCATCACCACGGTGGCGGCAGGCTCGGCCGGCGCGTCCCGGGGCGCGAGGCGGTAGCCGACGATCGGTTTCCCGTCGGTGGCCCGGTAGCAGAACGAGGTGAGCTGCGGCAGTTCGCCTCGTGGCAGATCCGGGCGGTTGACCAGCAGCGTGGCGTGTTCTCCGGTCGCCGGGCGGCACCGGACGTACTCCAGCGGCCCGTCGTCGTGCACGACGCAGACCAGCCACACCTCGTCGGTCGCGTCGCGGTCCAGTACCACCGGTTCCGCGCCGTCCGCCGCACCGAGGTGGCCGGCGACGGCCGCGACCTTCTCGGCCATCCGGCCGGACAGCGGGAGCTGCTGGAACCGCTCGCCGAACACCGCGCACAGGTCGGGCGTCGCGGTGATCGGGTCGAACCACACGCCGTCCGGGCCGATCGGATAGCCGGCCAGGTCGAGTTCGTCGTGCCGGGCGATCTCGGTGATCTCGCCCGTCTCGGTGTCGATCCCGAGCAGTCTCCTGGTCGGGGCGTCCGTGCTGGTCAGGAGGTACAGCGTGGTGCCGTCGGCGTTGAACCCGGGCACGGCGAGGTCGGCGACCGCGTCCGGTTCGATCGGGATCGTGGTCTCGCGCGCCCCGCCGGACGCCCTGACGACGACGACCGTCGAGGCGCCGTCACGACCGAGGCGCACCCCGCCGCGCGGACGGGACTGCCGGTCGACCAGCCAGCGGTGGTACCCGGGGTTCGGCTCGTCGAGCAGGACTGGCCGGGGATCGTCCAGGTCGACGTGCCAAAGCCGCGTCACCCGGCTACCGGGTTCGCGGGCGCTGTAAGCGACACCGGCGTCCCCCAGCCAGTACTCGGTAACCGGACCGGTGGCCACCGGAACCACCTGGTCGGCGTCGAGGTGGTAAGCCGTCAGCGCCCAGGTCTCCCGGCCACGCGGTGCGTGCAGGAAGGTCAGCCACCTGCCGTCCGGTGTCCACCGCGGGTCGCGCACCGCGCCGTCGTCATACGTGGCAACGACCCGAACGGGGCCGGGACCGTCGGCCACGGACGTCATCACGCACACGGCGTCGCTCGACTCGGTCCGCCGCACGAACACGACCGCGGTGCCGTCCGGCGAGAGCCTGGGCGAGGTGTTGGTCTCCAGCGCCCGCAGCGCCGACCTGAGCACCGGCGAGATCGGCGGCCGGCGCGGTGCGTCGAGGGTCATCGCGATGCCCCGGTCAGCTCGTCGCCCAGCGGGTCCTCGTCGGGGTACACCCCGGCGGCACCGCGGGACACGCCCATGGTGAGGGTGTAGATCGGGCCGTGGCGACGTCGGGACAAGCCGTGCATCGCCAGGTAGGCGCTGTCCTGCTGAGCCGGGGTCACCAGCGTGCTCAGGCCGTAACCGGCGCCGAGGACGATCAGGTCCTGGGCGACGGCGCCGGACCACGTGTACAGGCTGCGCAGCCCGGTCTCGCCGGGCCGCCGGCGCTGGTAGGCCGGGAAATCCGCGACCAGACCCAGCGTCCAGCTTGCCGATGACGGGGAGCGCATCCCCTGGAGAGCCGCGATCATGTCGGTGCGCAGGTCGCCCGCGCGCACCAGTTCGATGCTGTGCTCGCGCGGGTGGTACCGGTAGGCGCCCGGCTCGACGCCGCTCACCCGGTACGCGGCAACGCAGATCACCCAACCGGCGCCGATCGCGTCGTCACCGTCACGCAGGTGTGCCAGGCCGTACCTCAGCAGGCCGGACAGCACGGCCGCGGGCACCGGACGCCGGACGTAGCTCCGACCCGACCGCCGGCTCAACAGCAGGCGCGAGATCGGGACGTCGGCGGGTTCGGCGGGGCCGGGCAGCGCCACCTGGCGACCGCCGGGCACCTCGGTGGGCGCAGGTGCGCCGGAGGGGTCGGCGTCCGCTGCGGCGGGCCGGCCACCCGGGCGCCGCGATGCGACGTAGAGCTGATCCGACGGATGCCACCCGCGACGCTGCCAGTGCCGCAGGCCGGGCGCCAGCGCCGCCCGACGGACCTCGTCGGCGGGGTCGGCCAGGTCGGCGTGCGGGCGTTCGTCGCGGAGGATCGCCTCGGCGAGGTCGACCGGGAGGTGGCGGGTGGTACGGCCGGTCA
This sequence comes from Actinosynnema sp. NPDC037264, assembly GCF_055603705.1. Taxonomy (NCBI): domain Bacteria; kingdom Bacillati; phylum Actinomycetota; class Actinomycetes; order Pseudonocardiales; family Pseudonocardiaceae; genus Actinosynnema; species Actinosynnema sp. NPDC037264. Next base: position 7,402 of record NZ_JBVJVK010000014.1, read on the forward strand.
CCGTGTCGGCGACCTCGATCTCGGCCTTGTCGACCTGCGCCACCGGCCGGATGCGCGTGCCCACCGGCCAGTGGACGCCATCAGGCCTGATCGGCTCGGGCGGGAGAGCGTGGATGATGGCTGGTTCGGCGGGTTCGGCAGGGCGGGCCTCGGGGGTCTCCGACTCGACACCGCCCCACAGACCGACGCTCATCAGGTATCCCTCGGCCATGCCGTCGAGTCCGAGCAGCGACTCGACCGTCGGCGCATCCGTGGCGTCGTCGACGACGGCGCGCAGGCCCGCGGACTCGGCGGCGAGCCGCACGGTGCCTGCGACGTGCCCGGCGTCCATGTGCACGGTGCGAAACGTCCTCGGCTCGCGATAGCGGTACATGTTGCGCTCGAAAACGCTGGTGACGACGACGATCGCGGCGGCGGAGGCGATGTTCGGAAACACCGACCGAATCGTCTTCTCGTCCACCCCGTCGGACCGGACGAGGCGAAGGCTCAACGGCCGCGTGGTCACGTGGTACCAACCGGAACGCATGCCGGGCACCTGGCGGACGGCGACATATCCTTCCGTGGGATGACGTCCACCACCGGACGGTGACGTGCGGCGCAGCAAAGGCGCGGAATCGGTGATCGGAACACGTTCCCTGATGACGCCGAAAGCAAGGGATACCGTGGCCAGGAACGCATCCTCACTCAGGGGGCGCTTGAGCGCCGACCCAGTCCAGAAGGTCGAGGCGGGCGTGCTCTCGATAATGTCTTCATGCGGCTCCGGAACGTCGATACCCGGCCGTTCGAGGTAGTCTTCCTTGTACCGGTCGTCGTCAGGCTCGACGGCCTGGTAATCGCGCATGCGCGACTGATCGATACCGATCGCAGCAGCCTCCGAATAATCCACGCAGGGATAGTCGAACGCCAGGAAGTGGTACTCGGCGGCTTCCCGCCAACCGGCGCGGTCCCACTCCTCGACAAGTTCGAGCAGCCATTGCTGGTCGGGATCCGCCGATATCGACTCCGCGTCCACGAGCAGGCTGCGGGCGAGCAGGTCCGAGATGCGCGCCGACCAGGCCTCCACACCACCGTCAACCCCGGCGAACCGCGCCAACCTGGCCGCCAGCGCACCCGGTTCCGTCGGCTCCGCAGCCGCGGCGAGCACGGCCGCGATCGACCGCGTCACGGTGAACCGGCGCTTGCGAAGAAGGTCGTCGACGACCCAGCGATTCCCCGTGGCGTCATTTGGCGGAATGATCCGGGCCGCCGGGCTGAGCCGCACGAGCATTGTCCCCCCTCATAACTGGTTCGACATTGGCTTCAGGGCGGAGCATGGCCGACCACGTTGACATGATCGGCCATGCCCGCCTATCTGACCGATCAGTAAGCGTCGGCCTGCAGGAGCATGACCTCGTACTCGGCCGTCTCCTCGACCTCGTTGGCCACCTCGATCGCCACAGCTGCCTCCATTGGATTTCACCCCCTCTGTTCCGTGGATAACATCGACCGCGACCGACACCGAAAAAGGGTGCCAAGCAACGGCCAGGACAGTGGATTGGCAAGGAAGACTACGAACGCCCATCCGCGACGTTCAGCGGTCGCACGATGGCCACGCCAGGTTGTAGTGCCATGAATCCCCCCGGTCCATTGCCGCACTCGTGTTGAAGACCTGGCCGCCGCCCCCGCTGATGAGCGGGTACTCCCGGCGTCGCTGCGATATATCCCCATGGTGTCAGGCCGGCGATTTCGTCTGTGTCGGGCGAACACCCGACAACCGGCGGACCCGTCAACGACCCCCGTCGACCGACCGCAACAGCGCCACCGCGTCGAACGACGGGCTCTCACCCGCACGTCCGGGGCGAGCCGGTGTCAGCCGATGCGGAAGGACCCGATCACTCCAAGTCCGCTGAGCACGCCGACCACCGACAGCGCCAGGCACGTCACCGCGGCCGACAGAACCCACGCACGGCGGCGTGATGCCGTGACGACCACGAGGCCGAGCGCGGCCCAGAGCAGCCCTTCGGCCAGGAACCACGGCTCGTTCAGCAGCAGGTCCTGGAGGTCGGCGACTCGCTGGTCGTACCACCGCCACACCTCCGCGGGCAGCACCACCGGGTGCGCGCCGGTGAGGCTGAAGACCCGCAGCGTGCTGTTGACCAGCGCGTGGGTGCAGCACCCGACGGCGGTGAGCCACCCGAGCGCGGGCAGCGCGCGGCGCAGCAGCGGCACCCGCACGGCGACCGGCGGCAGCACCGCGGCGACGAGGATGATCGCCGCGCCGATGGCGTTGATGGCGCGGAACGTGGTCTCGGACACCGGCTCGCCGATCATGCCGACCTTGCCGCCGAACGCGTAGTACGCCCGGTAGCACGCGTAGGCGAACGCCCACAGCGCGAGCAGCCACGCGAGTCGGCGGTCGGCGCCGAGCCGGGGAACCGGTGCCCCGCCCGACCGCGGCGGAATCCGGGCCGGCACCGCCGGCAGTGCAGAAGACATGGTCGTTCCACTCTCTGGCGGGGACGGGCGGCGCGCCCGTGCGGGTCACGGTCGGATTTCGCCCGTGACGGTCGCACGACGACACTGAGGGTTCACTGAGATCCGGTCACCGGCACCATCCATTATGGACTGTCGCGACCACCGCCTCGCACGCGCTACCGGCAGCTGATCCCGGCCAGGTCGAGCATGCGGCACAGGTCGTGGAAGCCGTGCACGCACGCGGCTCGGAGCGCGTCATCGGGAAGGACGCCGGTGCGGAGGCTCGCGACGAGCAGTCCGGCCCGCTGCCGGAAATCGGCGATCGCCGCGTCCAGCGCCGGCCGGAGCGCCACCGCCTCCTCCGCCGCGACCAGTCGCATCACCCGGAGCACCGGCCCGCTGGAGTCGGCGCCGCGGTCGGCGGTCGACTGGCGAGGTTGCCCCGTTGGCCGGCTACCGCACCTGTTGCACGACAGTCGAACCGATTCGACTCACGCCGCCAGGGTCGTCGCAATGTTCGCCACAGCACAAAGCTGGGACGTTCTAGGAACGCTTATCAGCACCATTGACACCTTTCGCGATCTTAATTTACGCTCACGCGAACCGGTTCGATACGGTTTTCTCGCCGATCCGCGCCTTCCTCCCTCTTCTGGAGGAGTCCATGGACGCCTGCTGTCCAGACCGACCCAGGCACACCTCGACATCGACGACACGGCTTGCAGGACCACGGCCCACTCCGTCGTCACCCGGTCGGACGAGTCGACCGGCGGTGCCCAACCTGATTCCGAGAAGCCGACCTGGGGCCACAGCAGCGCTTCCGGCCTCGGTCGGCACTCACGCCGTGGTGCACACGAAAGGCAGAGATTGGTATGAGCAGCCGATCCGGCCGCCTCACGGCGGCCTTCGCGACTACGTTCGTACTCGCCATCACAGCCGGACCGACCGTGCTTCCCGACGCACCGAGCGCCCAGGCAGCCGCATCCGGACCGTGTGACATCTACGCCTCGGGCGGCACACCGTGCGTGGCCGCGCACAGCACGACCCGGGCGCTGTACGGCGCGTACAACGGAGCGCTGTACCAAGTCAAGCGGTCCACGGACAACACCACGCGGGACGTCGGCGTGCTCAGTGCGGGCGGTGTGGCCAGTGCCGCCACCCAGGACTCGTTCTGCGCCGGCGCCACCTGCCTCATCAGCATCATCTACGACCAGAGCGGCCGGGGTAACCACCTCACGCAGGCACCCCCAGGCCACTGGCCCGGCCCACTCCCCGGTGGGTGGGACAACCTCGCCGTCGCGACGGCCGCCCCGGTCACCGTCGGTGGACAGAAGGCCTACGGCGTCTACATCTCGCCCGGCACCGGGTACCGCAACAACCGGACCAACGGCGTCGCGACCGGCGACCAGCCCGAGGGCATCTACGCCGTCGTCGACGGCACCCACTACAACCAGTGGTGCTGCTTCGACTACGGCAACGCGCAGACCGACGGCCAGGCCGACGAGCGCGCCATCATGGAGACCGTCTACTTCGGCGCCAACAAGCAGTGGGGTTACGGAGACGGCGCCGGTCCCTGGGTCATGGCCGACCTGGAGTGGGGCCTGTTCTCCGGCGTGAACGCGGGGTACAACCGGAACCCGCCCATCAACCACCGCTTCGTGACGGCGATCGTCAAGGGCGAGTCGAACCACTGGGCGATCCGGAGCGGGAACGCGCAGTCGGGTGGCTTGACGACCGTGTTCGACGGGCCACGCCCCGCCGGCTACCACCCGATGAAGAAGGAAGGGGCGATCCTGCTGGGCATCGGCGGCGACAACAGCGTCTCCGGCGCCGGTACGTTCTACGAAGGCGTGCTGACCTCCGGATACCCGTCGAACGCCACCGAGGAGGCCGTGCAGGCCAACATCGCGGCTGCCGGGTATGCCCCGACCGGCGGCGGCAACCCGCGGCAGAACGTCCAGGTCGTGGGCAGCCAGTCCAACCGGTGCGTCGAGGTGCCGAACGGCTCCACCGCCAACGGGCTCCAGGTGCAGTTGGCGGACTGCCAGAGCGTCGACCGGCAGCGCTGGACCTACACGTCCGACCGAAGGCTCCAGATCTACGGCAGCAAGTGCCTCGACGCCAGCGGTCAGGGCACCGGCAACGGCACCCAGGTGATCATCTGGGACTGCAACGGCCAGGCAAACCAGCAGTGGGACGTCAACTCGAACGGCACCATCACCGGTGTGCAGTCCGGCCTGTGCCTGGACGCCGACGGCGCCGGGACGGCCGCCGGCACGAAGATCATCCTTTGGTCGTGCCACGGCGGCGCGAACCAACGATGGGGCCTACGCGGTTGACCGGACGTCGCCGCCGGGCTTCGTTCCCCTCCGACCGCCCGGCCGGGGCCGCACAGCCGATGCCACCACGGGCCTGGCGCCCGACAGCGGCGGCACCGCTGTCGGGCCCGGTCGTGGTCGGCCAGGCCGCGACCGTCGGAACTGCCGGGTCGCGGTGGCCCCGACGCCGGGCGCCAGGTCGCCTACCCGGGCCACACCGCTCTCGCTTCCCTCTCCTGACCGCCTGCACGAAGCTCCGCCGCACCCCAGGAGCCCCTGTGCCAGACCCGACCCTGGTGTGCCCGCGTCCGCGAGTCACGCCCGGACGGCCACTTCGGCGCGTTCCACCCTGGCACGGCATCGCCGGCTCGTCCCGGTTTCGTCGAGCCCGGCGGCCGGCACCTCGCTGCGATGGGCGAGCACGGTGCGCTCAGAAAACTCGGCGTTTGATCCGCCACACGACGAGTGCGAGCAGGGCTGCGGCGAGGCCGACGAAGATGGCCGCCTCGACGAGTTGGAACCTCCAGAAGCGATCGGCCGGGTGGTACAGGACCCATTGCTGGATACCGCGCTCGTGCAGGTACGCGCTGAAGTCCACTCCGGCGCCCCGTGCCGCGACCTCCATCTCCACGGCGTCGTAGACCGAGAGGTGACGGCCGGACGGATCCGCGTAGCCCGAGGCGATGATCCAGTCGGCGCGGTCACCTGCCGGTATCCGGGAACCTCCGGCGTCGAGGGTCGCGTCGTCGGCGGCCACGCGTTCCATGGTGCTCAGCGGCGCCTGGACGTTCGGGCGCAACCAACCCGCCACGACGACGCGGACGGCGAGGTAGGCGCCGAGCGCGACCGCGAGCGCGGGCAGGCTGCGCCGCAGCAGTGCACCCGCCGCCGTGGCGGCGGCGAACGCGAACAGCGCGTACCCCGCCGGAACGAGTCCTTCCAGGTCGAACGCGTCGGTCGTGAACCGGCTGTTGAGCACGTCCAACGGCTGCCGGTACCAGGTGATCGACGCCGTGAGCGCGACGGCGAGCGTCGCGGTCAGCGCGCCCAGGGCACCCAGTTTGACCGCCAGCCAGCGCATCCTCGGCACCGCCTGGGTCCAGGCGAACTGCCAGGTGCCGGCTTCCAGCTCGCGGGCCACCAACGGCGCGCCGAGAAACGCGCCGATCAGGAACGGCACCAGGTTGAACAGGGACAGCATCTTGGACGCGTACCCGTGCTCCTCGTTCAACCGCCTGATAGCGGTCGAGCACGCGTCGGAACCGTCGGCCAGCCCGCCCGCGCAGGCCGCGGCGCCGTCGGGGAACAGGGAGCGCATCGACGACCCGGCGACGAGCAGGAAGAGGCCGATCGCCGCCACCAGCAGGCTCAGCGTGAACACTTCGGCGCGATGTTGCCGCCAGGTCAGCCACGTCATGCCGGCACCTCTGAGACGGCCGGTGCCTCGATGTCGTGCCGGGTCGGTCGACGCAGGTAGGCCAGCACCAGGTCTTCCAGCCCGATCGGGTCGGCCTGCCAGCCGGGCGCGGTCGGCCCTCCGCCATCGCGCACCAGCAGCGTGGTGTGCCGGTCGCTGTGGGATGCCTCGACGACCGTGCCCGCCTTGTCGAGATCGGCGGTCGTGCGCGGACCGACGAGCAGCCGGTGCTCGGCCAACAGCGTCTCGATGTCCCCGGCGAGCGTGACCCGGCTGTGGTTGAGCACGATCAGGTGGTCGCAGACGCGCTCCAACTCGGGCACGACGTGGGACGAGAACAGGACGGTCATGCCGTCGGCGGCGACCGCGCCCATCAGGGCCTGGAGGAACTCGAGTCTGGCCACGGGGTCGAGGCTGGCCATCGGCTCGTCCAGGACGAGCAAGTCCGGCCGCTTGGCCAACGCCAGTGCCAGCGCCACCTGGGCTTGTTGGCCGCCGGAGAGGGCACCCGCCTTGCGGTCCAGCGGGATGTCCAGCTGCGCCAGCCGCCGTTCGGCGAGGCCCTGGTCGAATCGCAGGTTGCAGGAGCGGCCCAGGTGGAGCAGGTCCGCGACGGTGAAGTGCTTGTAGAGCGGGTGCTCCTGGGCGAGGAAGCCGATGCGGGACAGCACCTGCGGGGTATTGGCGGCCGGGGACTGGCCGAGCACCTCCACGGTGCCGGACGTCGGCGCGAGCAACCCCACCACCAGGCGCAGCAGCGTGCTCTTGCCCGCACCGTTGGGGCCGACCAGCGCGATCACCCGGCCGGTCGGCACGGACAGGGTGCAGTCGCGCAGCGCCCACGTCCGACGGTAGCGCTTGCCCAAACCGTCGGTTCGGAGCGCGTACTCGGTTGTTGTCATGCGATGTTCTCATTCTTCGCTCGGTTGACGACAGCGGTGAAGAGCGCGTTGACCGCCTGCTCGTCCAGACCGGCGGCGTGGGCCCGGTTCAACCAGGTCTCCAGACCGCGCCGCAACGAGGTGTACGTCGCGGCGGACATCCCCGCCGTCGGCGCCTCGTTGACGAACGTGCCCTGCCCGGGGCGACCGGTGACGAGATCCTCCTGCTCCAACTGCCGGTACGCCTTGGCGACCGTGTTCGGGTTGATCGCCAAGGTCTCGGCCACCTCGCGGATCAACGGCAACCGGTCACCTTGCCGCAGGAAGCCCAGCAGCACGGCTTGACGCACCTGCTGGACGAGTTGGAGATAGGGCGGCACACCCGAGCGGTTGTCGATCCGGAAGACGAACATGAACCCCTCCCTGCTTTACTAGTGACATAGTAAAGCAGTAAAGATCGCCTGTCGGCAAGCAGCCGCATCGGGTGCGGAGGGGATCCGGCCGCCGTGGGCGTGGCCGCCGGCGGGCAGGTAGTCGTGCGGGCGCCGGCTCAGGTCCAGGGCGGCTATCCACTGGCGCACAGTCGGCGAGACGATGGTGCCGTAGCCGGCCGTGGTGGTGTTGACGGACGAGGAACGCGAGACCCTGACACGTCGGGCTCGGCGGGCCGAGTCGTCGCAGGCGTTGGCGCAGCGGTGCCGGATCGTGCTCGGCTGCGCCGACGGTGGGTCCAAAGAGGCGGGTGGGTGCCGGTGATCGCCGGCACCCACCCGGTTCTCACGGGTTCGGCACCAAGGCCTGCCCACCGTCGCCCAGCGCGGTGACGGTGCCGAGGTCCGGGCCCTGGACGGGCCGCAGCGCGGGGATGCCGCTGGGCTGGGTGCCGAGGTCGCCGCTGGAGTTCGAGCCCCACATCCAGAGCCGACCCGAGGCGTCGAGCACCTGCCCGCCGTAGATGTGGCTGACGACGTCGACCGCGCCGGTGATGCCGTCAACGCGCACCGGCACGGTCTTGACGCAGTCGAAGCAGTCGCTCCCGTCGCCGAGCGCGCCGGACGAACCGTGGCCCCACGACCACACCGTGCCGTCGTTGCGCACGGCGTAGCCGTTGTAGCTGTCACCGTCGATCTCGACCACCCCGGTCAACCCGGAGACGCGCACCGGGACCCGGGAGACGCCGCCGGTCGTGCCGTTGCCGAGGGCGCCTTCGTAGTTGTCGCCCCACGCCCACGCGGCGCCGTCCGCGGTGACGGCGAACGCGGTCGCCCCGCTCGCGGCGATCTTGACGACACCGGTGAGCCCGCTGACCCTGGTCGGCACGCTCGACGACTCGGAGGTGGACCCGGTGCCGAGCTGGCCCCGGTGGTTCCAGCCCCAGGCCCAGACCGTGCCGTCGTTGCGCAACGCGTAACCGCTCTCCCAACCGGCCGCGATGGCGGTGACACCCGTGAGCCCGGGGATCTGCCGGGGTTCCACCGGGTGGGCGCCCACGCCGAGGCCCCGCGCGCCGGAGCCGTCGCTGCCCCATGACCAGACGGTCCCGTCGCCCCGCAACGCGTAGTGGTTGCCGGCCAACGCGTCGGCGACCGCGACGGCCCCGGTGAGCCCGGCCACCCGCACCGGGATCGGGACGACGGCGGAGGCGTACCAGGCCTCACCGAAGTCCGGGCCATTGCCGCCCCAAACCCACACCGAGCCGTCGGCCAGCGCCGCGGTGTTCGACGCCAGCGACACCAGGCCCGACAACCCGTGCAGCGGCTTCGGCAACGACGAGGACGTCGTCGTCCCGTTGCCGAGCTGCCCGTGGTTACCGCCCCACACGTAGGCGCAGTCGCGGAGGCACGGCACGGGCGGCACCGAGAAGTACCCGGCCAGGTCCACGGCGACGTGGGTCTCACCCGCGTTGTTGTAGGCGTAGAAGCGCGACTCGTCGACGTCGTACTGGATCACGACCACGGCGAGGTTCGCCGCCGTCTGGCCGCGCGCCAGGTTCAGGTTGGACGTCTCCGGGCGATCGCGTTCGACCTGCCAGGCCGTGACGTGCGTGTCGGCCGTCGGCGCGATCCCGGTCATGTTGACCACGGCGCCGATGGCCTCCGCCGGCACCGCCACGTCCGGCACGACACCCCGCGACCGCTGCGGCCCGATGGGCGTGGAGTTCTGGTTGGCGTTCCCGGTGCCGTTGCGGGTGTCGAAGATCCGCCGCGGTGCGACCGGGGTGAACACCGCTCCGTACTCCGGCGTGTAGAACCCCTGGATGTCGACGACCAGGTCGAGCTCACCGGCGTTGTTGTACAGGTTCACCAGCCGTCCGGCGCCCAGCGCGACGGTCGTGAGGTTCGGGTTGGTGCCGCCGACCGGCACGTTGACCGTCGAGGCGGTCGGCCGGGCGGCGCCCGCGGGCCACGCCGTGACGTACGTGTTCGCGGTGGCGCGGGCGGCCGTCACGTTGAGCACGACCGCGGTCGCCGAGGCGGGCACGGTCCGCGACAGGTCCAGCGTCGTCGTGCCCCCTGGCCCGACGTGCCCGCCGCGGTACTCGTCCATCACCCGGGACGCCCGCGCCGGGATGAACTTCGACCCGCCCGAGGTCGCGTAGTACCCGGCCAGGTCGGCGATGACGTGCGTGCTGCCCGCGTTGTTGTACAGGTCGACCACGCGGTCCGCCCCGACCGCCACGGTCACCAGGTTCGCCCGCGTCTCGCCCGCCCGGAGGTTCAGGTTCGACACCGCCGGCCGGGCCCCGCCGTGCGGCGAGACCGTGACGTAGGTGTTCGCGGTCGGCTCGGTGCCGGTCAGGTTGAACACCACCGCCGTGGCCGACGCCGGCACCCGCCCGGCCAGGTCGAGGGAGATCGTGCCCGCGGTCCCGATCGGCCCACTCCCCGAACGGGTGTCCAGCACCCGGGTCGGCGACAACGCCGTGTAAGTCGACCCAGCGGCGGCCTGCGCCTCGGCCACCGCGGGGAAACCGGCCGGAACGACCGCCACCAGGGCAACCGCCGACAGAACAGCGGTGAGCAACCGCATCGAACACCCCCAAGGTCACGGATCCCCCGACCCGCGCGGGACGCTACCGCTCAAATCCCGACGGCACAGCACCTTTCGGCGAATTCACGCGGGCACAGGCGGGCCTCGCGGTGCCACAGGTGTGCCGCGGCCCACGCACTTGCAAGTGCGTACTTCCCTTCAGAGAGTCACTCCCTGAAAGTGAGTACGTGAACAGCGATGGCCAGGCACGCAGCGCTGTACCTGCTCGCCGGCCACGCCATACCGACGCACCCGTCCCGATAGTCCACCAGGAGAGACGACCATGTCCCGTCCCGCTGCCCGCGCGCAGGTGCGCGTCGGCCCGACCACCGTCACCTACCTGCCCGACGGCCATGCCTGGCTCAACCCGCCGTGTTCTTCCCGGACAGCGTTCCCGGCGGTTGGGCGACGCACGACGCGTTGCTCGACGAGCGCGGCTGGTTCCCGGTCAGCATCGGCTCGTTCCTGATCCGCGCAGCCGACCGGGTCGTGCTGGTCGACCTCGGTCTCGGGGCGGTCGACTTCGTCCTGCCCGACGTGGCCGAGTTCCGCGGCGGTGGCCTGCCGGCCGCTCTGGCCGCCGAAGGACTGTCCCCCGGCGACGTCGACACCGTGGTCTACACCCACCTGCACCACGACCACGTCGGCTGGACGACGGACGTCGCCCCAGCTCCGAACGCCCCGACCAGGCGGGCGGTCACCGGGCTGACGTTCCCCTCGGCACGGCACCTGGTCAGCGAGGCCGAATGGGCGCACTGGCGCGGCACCGCCGAGCTCGTCGGGCCGGACCCGGTCGCCGTGCAGGCACCGCTCTCCGGCGTGATCCGCTTCGCCGGCGACGGGGACGTCGTCGCGCCCGGGGTCCGGCTGCTCGCCACGCCGGGCCACACCCCCGGGCACACCAGTCTGGAGGTGACCGATCCCGGCGGCGACGATCCGCGCCGCGTGATCATCCTCGGAGACGTCATGCACTGCCAGGTCCAGGTCACCGAGAGCCGCTGGAGCTTCGCGTTCGACGTCGACCCGGACCAGGGCGTGGCCACCCGCGAACAACTGCTCAAGGAGCTGGAGAACGACCGCACGATCCTCGCCGGCGGGCACTTCGCCGGGCAGGTGTTCGGCCGGGTCCTGGCGCCGGCGTTGCTGCGGGCGTGGGCCGGTGGAGCAGGCGGCATCGAATAGCATCGCGGACATGACCACGCCACGCAGCCGCCGGCCCCGGCCTGGCACACCGGGGCGAGTGCTGGCGTGGCTGCCCGACGGCCGCCCGGCGGACGTCTACAGCGCGCCCTGCCCCTCCCGGCAGGCCCTCGACCGGATCGCCGACAAGTGGACCGCGCTGATCGTCGGGTGCCTGTCGACGGGAACCAAGCGCTACAGCGAGCTGCGCCTCGCGATCGACGGCGTCAGCGAGAAGATGCTGACCCAGACGCTGCGCAGCCTCGAACGCGACGGCCTGATCACCCGAACCGCGTACCCCACCGTTCCGCCCAAGGTCGAATACCGCCTGACCGACCTCGGCCACACCCTCACCGCCCCGCTGGCCGCGATCCGCGACTGGGCGGAGACGCACATCAACGAGATCAACGACGCGCGATCGCACTACGACAGTGGTTCGACCATCGACTCCGGTGTGGACGGTTCCTGAGTCACACCGTCCACACCGGACGTCCGCCAGACCGCCTTCGGTCATGCTCGGAGGCTACTACCGTGCGAGTGGTCGACTGTAGAGACCGTTCGGTCTGGCTAATCGTCCCTGACCGCGAGTGGCGCGCGCCGTCGGCGAGGACGGGCGCGCGGCACTGCGTCACCGTCGGCCCGGTGTCGTCACACGCGGGTCCACTTCTGGTTGTCCTGGCCGTTGCAGGTCCACAGGATCAACCGCGTGCCGTTGGCGGTGGCCGCTCCGTCGGCGTCCAGGCACAGCCCGGCGCGCACGTTGCGGATCGAGCCGTCCGAGCCCGACGCCCACTTCTGGTTGTCCTGGCCGTTGCACGACCAGATCACCACCCTGGTGCCGTTGGTCGTGCCTTGCTCGTAGGCGTCCAGGCACCGGTCGCCGAACACCCGGAACTCGCCGCTCGGGGTGGTCGTCCACTGCTGGTTGGCGCCGGCGCCGCAATCCCACAGCAACACGGTCGTGCCCAGGGCCGTGGAGGCGTTGTCGACGTCCACGCACCGGTTGGACCCGACACCGCGCAGCCGTGACGTGACGTCGCCGGACGAACCGCCGGCCGAGAACTGCCACCAGTCCACGTTGAACAGGAAGCCGCTCCCACCGGTGTAGCGCAGGTACACGTCCTGGTTGCCGGAGGCGCCGCTGACGGGGCAGGTCACCGATCGCCACGCCTGCCAGCCGCCGGTGTTGGGGACGGTGCAGCGGCCCACGACCGTGCCGGCGGCACTGCCCAGGCGGACCTCGATCGTGCCGCCGGAGGTGGCGGAGGCGACGCGGGCGGTGAAGGACGAGGCACCCGCGCCGAAGGCGACGTTGCGGACCTTGGTGTAGTCGCCGTTGTGGAGGGAGCCGATGTTCATGCCGCCCTCGGCGGAGGGTTCGGTTTCGATGCCCGAACCCCAGGCGATGGTCTCGGCCTCCTGGCGGACGTAGGGGTTGAGCACGTCCACCGGCGGCGGGCCGGCAGTGGTCATGGTCATCTGGGGAATGGTGCCGTCACCGTTGTAGGTGAACTTCTCGATCGCCACCGATCGGGCGTAGCCGCCCCCGCCGGGCAGGGCGCCGTTGTGGTAGAAGAAGTACGAACCGCCCTTGTAGTCGACGATGCCCGGGTGGTTGGTGAAGCTGGAGCCCTGGGTCGGCATGACCGTGCCGCGGTAGGTCCACGGCCCGGTGGGGCTCGGGGCGGTGGAGTAGGCGATGAACTCCGAGCAGCACTTGGCGGCGAAGATCATGTAGTAGAGGTTGTCGCGCTTGTAGACCCAGGGCGCTTCCTCGTACAACGTGGGTCTGGTCGCGTGACCGGTACGGGTGCCGAACCCGGCGGTGGTCAGCGGGATCTTCGTCGCGCTGCCGGAGAACGAGATCATGTCGGCGTTGAGCCGCACGTACCACAGGTTCGGGTTGCCCCAGTACAGGTACGCCTGGCCGTTGTCGTCGATGAACGCGTGCGGGTCGATCTCGCCGTTCTCCACCAGCGGGCGGCCGATGGCGTCGCGGAACGGGCCGGTGGGGCTGTCCGAGACGCCCACGCCGATGGCCATCCCGCCACCGCGGCGGCGGACCGGGACGTACCAGTAGAACTTGCCGTTGCGGGCGATCGTGTGCCCCGCCCAGGCGTTGGCGTCCGCCCACGCGAACGTGCCGAGGTTCATCGGCACGCCGTGATCGGTCCAGTTCACCATGTCGGCGGAGGAGAACACCCGCCACTCGCGCATGGTGAACGTGGTGGAGCCGTCCTCGTCACGTCCGGTGTAGACGTACACCCGCCCGTTGTGGACCATCGGTGCCGGGTCGGCGGTGTAGATGTGCTGGACGATGGGGTTGTCGGCCCTGGCCGTGGCCGGGAACAGCGCCAGGGCCGACATGACACCCACGGCCCAGGCGAGCAGGCGCCTTCGACGTTGCACGGTTGTCTCCTTCGATGGGGGGTGCCGGGGGGGGGGGGGGGGGGGGGGGGGGGGGGGGGGGGGGGGGGGGGGGGGGGGGGGGGGGT
>NZ_JBVJVK010000014.1:21182-26166 GCF_055603705.1 Actinosynnema sp. NPDC037264
ACACGACAACCACACCCCCTCGGCTAAGGAGGATCTCCCTTTCGGTTTGTCCTTTTTTTTCCTTGTGGGGGGGGTTGTCGGCGCCGCCGCCCGCCCCCCCCCCCCCCCCCCCCCCGCACCGGTGATGTTGTGCGGGCCGTGGAGTCGACCTTCGGCTCGTCACCGCGTCACGTGCGGGCCCACCGCTGGTTGGCCTGCCCGTTGCAGGTCCACAGCCGCGCGGGCGCGCCGTTGGCGGTCGAACCGCCGGCGACCTCCAGGCACAACCCCGACTGCACGCCGGTGATCGAGCCGTCGGCGTTGAGCCGCCACTTCTGGTTGGTGCCGCCGTGGCACGTCCAGATGATCACCAGGGTGCCCGCGGTCGTGCCGGCGTTCTCGGCGTCGAGGCAACGCCGGGAGGTGGCGCTGTAGACGGACAGCTCCTGCGTCGTGGTGGACGTCCACTGCTGGTTGGGCCCGTTCCAGCAGTCCCACACCTGGAGCCGGGTGCCGGTGGTGGTGGACTGGTTCGGCACGTCCAGGCACTTCCCGGCGCTCACCGAGCGCAGCGGACCGGTGGCGCCGCCACCGCCGCCACCGTCGAGGCCGAGGAACGAGATGGCGTAGGCGAGCATCCCCGCCTGCGGCAGGGTGTGCCCGGTGCCCGTGATGCTGATGCCCTCCACCGTGGCCGTGGTGCCGGTGTCGCCGTAGCGGGTCCGCGTCCAGCTCGACTGCGGGCGGTCGGTGAAGGAGGGTGTCTGGCTCAAGCCGCGGACGTTGGTCCACTGTTTGATCTCTTCGCCGAAGTTGCGGTAGGCCAGGGTGGTGTCCTGGTCACCGTGCCACAGCTGCATCCGGGGGTAGGAGCCGGTGTAACCGGGGTACATGGACCGGGCCAGGTCGCCCCACTCCTGCGCGGTCTTGACGATGTTCCCGCTGGAGCACTGGCTGTTCCACAGCGAGCCGTTGGTGGTGGCGAAGCACCCCGCCGGCACCCCGGAGAAGGCCGAGGCCGCGGCGAAGACGTCCGGGTACTGGGCCGCCAGCACGTTGGTCATCATGGCCCCGGACGAGAACCCGCTGACGACGATGCGGGCCGGGTCGACGTTGTAGCGCTGGCGGGTCCAGTCGACCATGGACATGATGCCCGTGGAGTCGCTGCCGCCGTTGCGGGTCAGCCCGGCGCGGGTGGACACGTCGAAGCAGCGACCCTCGCGGGTCGCCTCGGGCACCACGACGACGTAGCCGTACCGGTCGGCTGCGGTGGCGAAGTCACGCCCGTTGCCGTTGAAGATCGCGCCGGCCGACCCGCCGCAGTAGTGCACGAGGACCAGCAGGGCGGGACGGGGTGCGACGTTGTCGGGCACGTAGACGTACATGCCCAGGTTGGTCGGGTTGGCGCCGAAGTCGGTGACGCGGGTCAGCGTGGCGGCCGAAGCCGGCCCCGCCGACACCAGCGCGACGCCGAAGACGAGCGACAGCAGCGACGCCATCGTCAACAGGGTGGTGAGCATTCGTCTCATGTGTTCCTCCTGAATGGACTGTCGCCGTTCCCGTAGCCGTGCGCGCAGCGGCACGGTCGGGCCGTTGGTGGACGGCCCGACCGGATGACCCACTACGCGGCCTGCCGCCGCCACTGCTGGTTGGCGCTGCTGCTGTTGCAGGTCCACTGGACGAGTTGGGCGCCGTCGGTGGTAGCGGCCTCGGACACGTCCAGGCACTTGCCGCTGTGCTGCGCGATCAGCCGCACGTGGTCGCTGCCGGCGTCCTCGAAGCGCCAGCGCTGGTTGGTCTGGCCGTTGCACGTCCACTGCACGACCCGTGCCCCGTCCGCGGTGGCCGAACCACCGCCGTAGACGTCGAGGCACTTGCCGCTGCCGACGTTGACCACCTCGCTGTAGCCGCCACCGACGTCGCGGACACGCCAGCGCTGGTTGGTCTGGCCGTTGGGCGCCCACTGGACGACGTTGCCCCCGTCTGCGGTCGAGGCGTTGTAGACGTCGGCCACCTTGCCGCTGTGCCGCGCGGTGAAGGTCTCGGCGGTGGGCACGGGCACGGTGGAGCGCGGGGTGAGCCGGTAGAGACCGGAGCCGTGGGCGGGCAGCGAGCGGGACAGCGTGCCGCTCACGGTGCCCAGGCTCGCGCCCGACCACAGGTCCACCACCGAGGCGGAACCCATGCCCAGTTCGGCGAGCGAGGCCGACACGGTCGAGGTGCCGGTGCCGCGGTTGAACAGGGCGAGGTACTTGTCATCGCTGCCGGGCACGTCGGCGGTCCACGCGGTGTGCGTGCCCGAGAACAACTGACGGTTGTTGAGGCTGTGCTGGTCGACGGCCAGCACGGCGGTGTTGGTCATCAGCGCCAGCTCGGAGGCCCGGTTCTGGGTCAGGTCCCCGCCCCACATCAGCGGCGAGCGGGTGATCGACCACAGGGTCATCAGGGTCCGCTGCTCGTCGGCGGTGAGGTTCGAGTAGCGCGGTGAGCCCACGGGTCCCTGCTGCGACAGGCGCCCGATCGGGATCATGTCCGGGTCGGGCCACGCGCCGGGCCGGCGGTGCGGCGTCCACGCGTGCAGCCGCTCGAACAGGGCGTCCAGCGCTGACCAGTTGTCCCACAGGTCGTTGACGATCCGCCACATGTTGGCGTTGGCCGAGACGTGCGCACCGTTGCCGGTGGAGGTCGGGCCGGGCGAGAGGCTGAGCACCATGGGCCGCCCGCTGCGCTGGATGGCCGTCTTGTAGCCCTCGATCTCGGCTTGACGGTAGGTGGGCGCGGCGATGTCGTCGACCTTGACGTAGTCCACGCCCCACGACGCCAGCAGCTTGAACTGGGCGTCGAGGTAGGACTGGGCGCAAGGGTTGGTCATGTTCAGGCCCCAGTTGAGGTTCAACCAGGCCGCGGTGGTGTTGTTGTTGATCTGGTTCGCGCGGCAGCTCGTGCCCGGCACGGGTAGGTTGTCGGCGACCACCTGGCGCGGGATGCCGCGCATCAGGTGCACGCCGAACTTCAGGCCCTGGGCGTGGATGTAGTCGGCCAGCGGCTTGAACCCGTTGGAACCCGCGGCGGAGGGGAAGCGGGTGGTGTCGGGCAGCAGCAGGCCGCCCGCGTCGGTGCGCAGCCGGGGCTGGAAGTTCGCGTCCTGGTTCGGGCTGCCGGTCCCCCGGCCGGGGTAGTACCAGGCCCAGTCGATGACGATGTACTGCCAGCCGTGCTGCTTGAGGTTGTCGCGCATGTAGTCGGCGTTGGCCTTGACCTGGGCCTCGGTCACGTTCCAGTTGAACGAGTCGTAGCTGTTCCAGCCCAGTGGCGGCGTCGTGGCCACTCCGTTGTCCCACGCCGACGCCGACTCCTCCGATCCCGGGGTCAAGGTCGTGACGGACAACGCGGCGGCGGCCAGCAGCACGCCCACCCGCCGCAGGGATGATCTCCGGATCCCACCCACGGTGCCTCCTGCTCGTCGTTGAGAAGGCGCTCCCACCGATCACGAGAAATGCTCGATGAGCACGCTAACAGTTTGCAACTGGCTCGGTGATCTGCGTCTGCGAGTCGCTTGGCACCAATGAAGAGTGTCAAGGATCTCCGCTTGGTTAGCGCTCACAATCGAGCGAGCGAGCTGCTGGAGACCGCCTCCCCCCACCGTGCCCCGCAACCGGGACCTGGCGGCTTCGTCGACTTCGGACGGAACTTCGACAACACGACGGCGAGAGGTTCCGCGGCAGCGTTGCCACGGCAGCGCCGCGGCAGCTGGAAGCACCGATCAGATCGACCGTGCCCCTGATGCGTCGGAGGTGCACCCGCTCATGTTCGCGTTCACATCATGACTCTCGAATCGATTCGAAGCCAATGACCCAATCGGGGTAAGCCGGCGGTTTACCCAGTTGGCGGCCCTTTTGAGACGGCAAGTTGCCTTCGCCTACATCCCGAGTACGTAGTGAGCGCTCACATGACAGGGCCCGGCACCGTTGACCCGCACCCCTCGCGCGGCTACATTGGCCCGAAACTTCAGGTTGTAGCACCGAAAGTCATGACGACCGGTCACATCGGCGCACGGGAGTCCTCCCGTGGTCGGCAATGTCCTCAATGGACTTCGATCGACACCGAACACCCGTCAGGCCGACGCCACCAGGGAGGAAGTTGTGCGCACGCAGAACCACATCGCTCCCCGGCACGGCGACCACGACCTGACTCCCAGCTCCTCAGCCGCACATCACGTTGTCGTGGGACCACTTGGTCCCCGCCGGCACGGTAGCCGCATTGACCGCGGTGTTCGCACCGGCTTCGGCGGCCGCCTGCAGAGGTGGCGGTCCGGCTCGATCATTGACAGACGGGCACCCGATCGGGAAACTCCTGTGACACGTCAGCGCGCGTGCTGGAACCACCCAGCCCCGCGAACCGCAGGGAGACGCCGGCGGGTTACCACCTCGAATGCCGACGTGCCGCCGTCTACCACCTGTTGTTAACGCTAACACACTGTTTCACCACACCGAAGTCGACGCCGACACCGCCGGTCGGTCGCTCGTCGAAGTGTCGAACTTGCGCCTGTCACAGCGGAGAGGCCCGAGATGTCCACAGCTTCGTCGCAGTTGCGAGAACCGGTCGCGGGGTCGCGTCGGTGCTGCGCGCCGCATGGTCGGCGTGAGAGCCATGCAGCCGGTCACGGCAGCGAATCCCCGGCACTTCGCCCTTCCGCAGTGTGGATCTCGACGACCACCTAGCTGACACCGCCGCCCGCGGCCGCTTCCCGGGCATCCGATCGCGGATCACCCGTGACGTGTTCGCGCGCCCGTCGTGACGATCCGGTCCGGACAGCCCTCGCACGTTCTGATCCCTCCTGCACCCCCTGGCGCCCCATTGCCAATCCATGGAACGATCCATCAACGACGAAGGAACGCCATGACCCGAGCACTCCCGTCCCCCCCCCCCCCCCGCCGCGGGCGGTTTGCCGCTGTGTTGGGAGCCGCCGCCCGTGTGGTTGCGGGCGTGGCCGCAGCGACGACCC
>NZ_JBVJVK010000014.1:26176-175273 GCF_055603705.1 Actinosynnema sp. NPDC037264
TTTGGTGTCTACCTCGCCCCCCATCTCCCCCCCCACCCAAGCCCAGACACCCCACCGAACAACAAAACAAACCACCCCCCCCCCCCCCCCCCCTCCCCCCCCCCCCCCCCCCCCCCCCCCGCCGCGGGCGGTTCGCCGCGCTGTTGGCAGCCGCCGCCCTGGTGGTCGCGGGCGCGGCCGCCGTGACGACCACCGCTGCCGCTCCGGCCCAGGCCCTGGAGAACGGCGTGGCCCGCACGCCGCCGATGGGCTGGAACACGTGGAACACGTTCGGCTGCGACATCAACGAGCAGCTGATCAGGCAGACCGCCGACGCCATGGTCGCCAACGGGATGGCCGCACGGGGTTACCAGTACGTGGTCGTGGACGACTGCTGGTTCGACCCCAACCGCGACGCCCAGGGCAACCTCCGCGCGCACCCCACCCGCTTCCCCAGCGGGATGAAGGCGCTCGGGGACTACCTGCACGGCAAGGGCCTGAAGTTCGGCCTCTACCAGGTGCCGGCGGCCGAGACGTGCGCGCAGTACTTCAACGCCTTCCCCGGTGCCACCGGGAGCAAGGGCCACGAGGTGCAGGACGCGCGCCAGTTCGCCGCGTGGGGCGTGGACTTCCTCAAGTACGACTGGTGCTCGCCGCAGGGCACGATCGACGACCAGGTGAGGGACTTCGCGAAGATGCGGGACGCCCTGGCCGCCACCGGCCGGCCGATCGTCTACAGCATCAACCCCAACAGCATCCACGCCAAGACCGGCCCGCTGCGCAACTGGGGCGACGTCGCGAACATGTGGCGCACCACCGAGGACATCACCAACCGGTGGGACACCGGCAGCGACGGCAACTCGTTCATGGGCGTCAAGAACATCATCGACTGGACCGTCCCGCTGGCCTCCTACGCCCGGCCCGGTGGCTTCAACGACCCCGACATGATGGAGGTCGGCAACGGCGGCATGACCGAGACCGAGCAGCGCAGCCACTTCGCCATGTGGGCGATCATGGCCTCACCGCTGATCGCCGGCAACGACGTCCGCAACGCGTCCGCGGCCACGCTGAGCATCCTCAACAACAGCGACCTGATCGCGGTCAACCAGGACTCCCTCGGCCTGCAGGGCGTCCAGGTGTCGTTCGACGGCACCCGGCGCGTGCTCGCCAAGCGGTTGGCCAACGGCGACGTGGCGGTGGCCATGCTGAACCAGGGCAGCACCACCACGACCATCTCGACGACCGCGAGCACCATCGGCAAGACCGGGAGCTCCTTCACCCTGCGCGACCTCTGGACGGGGGCGACCTCCACGACCACGGGTGCGATCTCGGCGAGCGTCGCCGCCCACGGCACGGCCGTGTTCCGGGTGAGCGGCGGCGGCACCACCACGCCACCCACGACCTTCGCGCTGCGCAGCGCGTCGGCCAACCGATGTGTCGACGCGCCCCAGAGCTCCACCGCCAACGGCACCCAACCGGTGATCTGGAACTGCCACGGTGCGGCCAACCAGCAGTTCACGCGCACCGGTAACACCCTCCAACTGCTCGGCAAGTGCCTGGAAACGCCGACCAACGCCACCGCCGGCACGCGAACCCAGCTGTGGGACTGCAACGGTGGCACGAACCAGCAATGGAACCTGAACAGCAACGGCACGATCAGCAACGTGCGAAACGGGCTGTGCCTCGACGTGGACAACAACGGCACCGCGAACAACACGCCGGTGATCGTGTGGACCTGCCACGACGGTGCCAACCAGCGCTGGACCCGAGTCTGACCGCGGCAGTGGGCACCGGTCCCCGACCAACCGTGCTCGACGGGCCGTCCCCCCGGTGGCCAAACTGAGCACGACCCCATATCACGCGCTCACGTGAGGACCCCGAGCACTCCGGCCGTCGCCTCGCGCGCATTGGTCCGAGTGCTCGGGGTCCTGTCATCGGCGTCGAACCGCAGGTGAGCTTCCCGCGTAGCCCGGAGTCCTCAATCCTCCCCTGGCCGTACCGAACCGTCACCGACGGCCGGCCCTGCCCTGGTGATGACCAGCTCCCGGTTGCCGAGGTCCTTGGCCGGCGGCGTTCCCGCAGCGCCGCCGACCAAGGGCCGGGCTCAGCTGAGCGTGACCCAGATGTCGTGCGCGTCAGGCTCCGCCTGGGTGCTCTTGATGAAGGCCGCGGTGTCGTGCCGGCCGTCGCCGTTGGTGTCGCCGACCGCGCACACCTCGTTGCCAGGGCACATGTACTCGGACCACTTCAGCGGCGTACCGAACGCGGCGCCGTTCGACAGTGCGACCCAGACGTCGTTGGTCGTGCCCTTGGTGAAGGCGACCGCGTCACTCCGGTTGTCACCGTTCACATCCGCCATCGCGCACACCTCGGCGCCAGGACACATGTAGTCCGACCACATCGCCGGCGGACCGAGCGTCGTGCCGTTCGACAACGCCACCCAGGCGGTCGACTCGTTCGACGACCTGGCGTTCCTGCTGTTGCCGCGGCTCGCGGGAACCGCGGAGAAGGCGTGGACCAGGCGGGTCACCGAGTGGCGTGATCACCAGCGACGTCTCGCCGGCCACGTCGACACGTGGCACGCCCTGGGCTTCCAGGCCGCGTACCAGGCAGCCCACCCGAACCCGGAGCTCGTGGAGCGGCCCGGAAGGAGCGGTTGACTACCGGCTTGAGCAGGCCCCGAGCAGTTGGTGTCACGACGGGTCGTGCGGGGACGCGAGATGGCGTTGCAAGTCGCGGTGGCGGAATTGCACAGCGGTGCCCGTCAGCCGCAGGATGCCGGCCGCGTGAGCCCAGTCGAGGAAGTGGCCGAGCCTCCACGGCAGCAGGCCTTCCCGGTGGTATGCGCGCAATGCGAGCAGGTACCGCGGCCAAGGTGAACTGGCGGTGACCACGCAGGTGGCCACCACCACCGCGATGCCGGATGCCTCCCGCATGGCCAGGGACAAACCGGTGACGAGGACGAGGAACAGGTACAGGTCGCGATACAGCGCCATGCGCATCGCGTCGCTGGGACGACTGAGGACCTCTTGTGCCTGGTGGGCGCCGAATGCGACGGCGGCCGTCAGCAAAGCCGGGATGAGGACCACGCCTGCGTCGAGGGTCTCGGCGAGTCTTCCTGTCACGTCGGCGAGCCCACCTTCGGCCACACCCTGGAACAGGGACGCTACGGCGTAGAAAGTTGAAAAGGTCAACCCGAACACGAGGAATTTCGACAGGGGTACGCGGAAGCGACGGAAGGAGATCCGCGTGGGCGGATCACCCGCCGACGCGGCGCTCCACCAGAGCACGCCGATCAGGGCGATGAGACTGGACGCGAGGTCGGCCCAGTTCGAGTAGGTCATCGGTGATCGGAAGGTCTGACCCGACAGGAACCACCCGACCGCGGGCACGCAAAGCCCGGCGGCCAAGGATGCGCCCGCGAACTTCGCCCGCGCGACCGTGGTGTCCGGGGTCGAGCGCCACAGCTCGTGGACGTGGAAGTCCGTAGCGGAACCGCCTTGTGCGGCCGTCCGCGCCAAGTGCCGAGTCAGCGCGTGCAGCCGGCGGATGACCTCGTCCGTTCGGTAGTGCCGCCTGCTCGAACGCTGGTGGTGCGCGGTTACCGCGGGCACGAGCCGGTCGAGCAGATGAGCCTCCAACGCTTCGCCGTCCAGGCGGTTCAAGTCAGCCGGGGTGCTGTCCCGATCTTGGTACACCGTGACGGCGAGGTAGAGGCGCAGCGGATTGCTCAGGCAACGCGCGAGGCGGCCCTGGGGATGACGGCGCAGGCGTCGCACGATCGGTTGCCACCGCCGTTCGACCCCGTCCGGCTGTCCTGAACGGGGAAAGCGGTGGCGCAGCCACCCGATGACGTTTTCGGCGTCCAGCGGTCGGATCACCACCGCGGTGGCATCCTCGAGCGGCTCCTGATCGGCCAACGCGTGGTACCGGGCCGTTCGGCAGGTGAGAAGGACAGGAGGCGGCGCCGGACCCGTGGGCAGGTTCAGCGCGGCGAGCAGCAGGCGCGCCCTGGTAGGAGGGCCTTCATCGGGATCCATCTCGTCGATCCCGTCGAGGATGGGCAGCAGCCACCCCTCGACGACCAGCGCCTTCGCCACGGTGGAAGGGACTCCGTACGTCGCCGTCAACTGCTCCGCCATCCACTCGTCGAGGCGACGGCGCACCGCAGCCGGGTCGGCGTCGGCGGAGTGGGCGAAACCGGACACGCTCATCCTGACGGGCACCCGGACGCGAGTGGTGTCAGCGGAGTGGAGCGCGGCTTGCGCCACCGCGACGAGGTCCAGCAGCAGGGTCAGCGCGAGGACGGTCTTGCCCGACCCCGCTTCGCCGAGGAGGACCAGTCGTCCCCGGTCCAGTTCGCGGTAGTAAGAGGAAATGGTGGCCGCGGAGCCGGTACGGCCGCCACCGTCACCCCGCCAGCGCACCAGCGCCGCTTCCACCTGGCCGAACTCCACGTTCGCCGGCCTGGCGGCGCCGGTGTCGCCCAACAGACGTCCCAGCTGCCTGGCCTCGCCGGTCCCGACCGCGGTGAGCAACCGAAGGGCGTGCCCGGCGATGTCCTGACGGCTGGTGGAACCGCGACGCAGCGCCACGACGCCGGCGACCGCACCCACGATCCCCGGGCCGAGCGCGAGCACGTTGGCGATTCCTGCTCCGTCGTCGGGCGCGGTCCTGTCGAGCAGCCACCACGTCGACCACACCAGCACCAGCGTGACCAGCCCTACCGCGAGCAATGCCGAGCCCCGTGACCGCACAGATCACCCACCTCCCCGAGAAGTCCATCGTCCCAGCGTCCGCGCGCGTTCCGCCGTGCCGGGGTCCGGCGGCGTCCGTGCGAGGCCGGTCGCCAGAGCCGAATGCCGGGCCGGCGGTCATTCGAATTCGGCCCCCGCCGTTCGGGGACAATCCGACCTCGACAGGTGGTGGATCCAGTCGTAGGTCGTGGTGGCCGGCGACTTGCTCAAGGGAGCACGCAGGCACCTGTCCGAGTGGATTCGGGCCCACGAAGGGGCGATTGTCACTACCTTCGCACCCATGAGTTCCCCGGACGAGGACGAGGTGCTGCTCGACGCGGCCCGCGCCGTGCGACCGTACCTGTCCGAACTGGTCGGGCAGCCCACCGCGGCCGAGTTGGACGCGGAGTTGGCGGCGCTGTTGGCGTCGGCTCGGGGCGGGCACGCGGTGGCGGATCGAGTGGCGGAGATGCTGTCGCGGTCCGCCGAGGTCCAGGCGTGGGCCGCCGGGTTCCTCGAGCACGGCTGCCCGCCCGAGGTCGCGGAGTTGCGCGAGCGGGCGTTCCAGGGGCTGCCGGGTGTGCCCGAAGCGCCGTCCCCGGACAAGTTCCGGTGCCCGGAGGGTGACTACGTGTTCTACCGACGGGCCGTCGGCGTTCGCGTGCCGCCGTGCCCGACGCACAAGACCCCGCTGGAGCGGTGATGCTCACCGCCTTCTGGCAGGGCGTCGGGTCGAAGCTGGCCGATCGCTGGTCGTCGACGGCGGTGGGGTCGCTGGTGTTCTGGGCGCTCGGGCTCGGCGCGCTGGCGTGGCGCTTCGGGTTCGGCGCCGCCGTGACGACGGTGAGCACCTGGATCTCGGCGCGGCCCGCCCTCGTGCAGGGCGCGCTGGTGGTCGGGGCGCTCGTCGTGGTGGCGGGCTCGGCGAGCCTGGTCGCTCGCGTGACGCTGCCGGTGACACAGGTGTTGGAAGGCTACGGCTGGCCCTTCTGGCTGCGCTGGCCGCTGGTGAGGTGGACGGCTTGGCGCGTCCGTCGGGCCGAGGAGCGATTTCAACGGGCCGAGGCGCTGAAGGAGGACGAGTCGCTGAGCGGCGTGGCGCGGCGGCGCTCGGTCGACCGGACGGCGCGGCTGGAGCTCTGGCTGAGGAGGTTCCCGACGGAAGCCGACCTCCAGGAGCCGGCCAGGCTGATGCCGACCCGGCTGGGCAACGTCCTGCGCGCCGCCGAGACCCGACCGACCGACAAGTACGGGTTGGACGCGGTGATCTGCTGGCCGCGACTGTGGTTGTGCATGCCCGACACGGCGCGCCAGGAGTTGACCGCCGCGCGCGGCGCTTTGGACACCGCGATCGGAGCGTGTTGTTGGGCGGCGTTGTTCGTCGTGTGGACACCGTGGCAACCCGTCGCGCTCCCCGCGGCCGTGGTGTTCGCCGTCGTGGCGTACCGGCTGTGGGCGGTTCCCCGGGCAGCCGCCTACGGGGAACTGGTCGAGGCGGCGTTCGACCTGCACCGGGGCGAGCTGTACACCGCCCTGCGCTGGCCCAGGCCCGAGAACCCCGCGCAGGAGCACGGCGCGGGCAAGGCGGTGACGTCATACCTCTGGCGCGGCAGTGACGCCGAGAAACCCGTGTTCGAGGCACCCTCCCCATGAGCGCACCTCCCGACCTCGTGGCAGCACGGCTGCGGGCGATCCGCTCGGGCACGAGTTGGAACCCGCCCGCACCGGTGGACATCGACTGGGCAGAGGCCTACGACAACGGGATGCGCTTGGTGGACCGGTTCAACCGCACCTATGACGGTGACGCGCTGGCCGAAGGCTTGGCATGCCTGGAGTCCGCCTTGGTGGTGGCCGGACCGGACGACCTGTTCGTCACCGTCGCCCACTACGCCCAAGCCGAGCGGCTGCACCGGGAGTGGGCGGGCCAGTACGGCAGGCGCGACGAGGAGCGCGCCGCCAACGAGCGGTCGCTGCTGGCCGCCGAGGCGGCGCTGGCGCTGGCCGAGGCCGCCGGCACGGACCGGCTCTACCACCAGCTTTTGATCGCCGGCGCCCTCCGCGTCCGCGCGTCGACCGACCGTCGGCCGGACGACCTGGACGACGCGATCGCGCTGCTGGACGGCGCGATCAGGTTGGTGCCGCCGCGCCATCCCGACTACCCGACCGCGCTGAACATCCTCGGCAACTGCCTGCGCGAGCGTTTCGAGGCCGGAGGCGACCGTGCCGACATCGACCGGGCGGTCGCTCTCCAGCGGGAGGTCGTCGACCGTCATGGGCCCGGTGGGCCGTCGGCGTTCCAGCGGAGCCTCGCGCGCAGTCTCGCCGCGCGGGCTCGGCGCACCGGCCTGCCGGCCGACATCGACGCCGCGATCGAGTGGTTCGACGAAGCGCTGCGGCACGGCGCCCACCTCGCGAACGAGGGTCCGAGCACGGCCAACACGGTGGGTGGCCTGCGTTTCAACCGCTATGTCGTGTCCGGTGACATCTCCGACCTGGAACTGGCCATCGACCGGTTCGAGCAGGCACTCGACTCGGCGCCGCGGGAATCCCCGAGCTATGCGTGGTACCTGCGCAACGTCGCGGTGACCTTGACCGAGCGGTTCGAGTTCAGCCCCGACATCGCCGATCTCGACCGCGCGATCGAGCTGCACGCGCAGGCGCTCGCGCTCGTCCCGGCGGACCACCCGATGCGCGCGTCGTTCCTGGAGATGCTCGGCCACGCACTGGTCTTGCGAGCGACGAACGCCGACGACCCCTCGTCGCTCGCCCGAGCGATACCGCTCCTGGAGGAAGCCCTGGAGTCGGCGGACACCGGCCATCGGCCGGCCGTGTTGATCGGACTGGCCACGGCTCTCGTGTTGCGAGGGGTGGGTACCGGTGCGCGTGCCGACTTCGACCGCGCGGTCGCTCTCAGCGGCGAAGCCGCGGAGCTGGACGACCGTGACTCCACCATCAACCACAGCCTGAGCCTCGGCCGCCATGCCTGGGCGTTGGCCCAGCGGCACGACCAGTTCGCCGAGAGCGGGGATCGGGACGCCGCCACCGCCCGGTTCCGCCTCGCCTACGACAGGGGCATGTCGACCATGCCCCCTGCCGCTCTGCGCACCGCCGTCCAGTGGGGCGACTGGGCGGCCCGGAACGCGGACTGGGAACTCGCCGCCGAAGCGTTCGGCAAGGCCATCGTCGCGGCACGGCTGCTGGCGGCCACGCAGCTCCACCCGCGCACGCACTTCGTCCGGCTGAACCACACCGGCGCGCTCCCCGTCCGCGCCGCCTACGCGCTGGCCAAGCTGGGCCGCCACGAGGAAGCGCTGCTCACCCTGGAACAGGGCCGGGCCAGGCTGTTGTCGGAGACGCTCGAACGGGACAACGCCGACCTGAGCTCCCTCGGCGGCGAACTGCGCGACCGGTTCCGGGCCGCGGCGGCACGCGTCCGGCAGCTGCGCGTCTCACCCCTGTCCGAGGACCCCGGGTTGACCCAGCACGAGGCCAAGCGAGTCCGCGCCGAGTTCGACGAGGTGCTGGCCGAAGTCCGGCGGGTCCCGGGCCACGAGAGGTTCCTGCTGCCGGCCGAGGACCTCGACACGGACGCCTTGGGCGAGCCGGTCGGGTTCCTCGTCGCCACACCGGCCGGTGGTCTGGCACTCGTCGCTTCCGCCGAACGCGACCCTCTCGCGATCTGGCTGCCGGACCTCGTTTCCGACGCCCTGCTCGACCGGGTGCACGGCTACCTCGACGCCTACCGCGATCGCGGCGCCGACCCGGCCGCGTGGCTGGGCGCGATCGACGACGTCACCCGGTGGGCGTGGGACACGACGATGGGGCCGCTGCTGGCGGAGCTGTACTCGACGCCGCGGATCCGGTTGGTCCCGACCGGGCTGCTCGGCCTGCTCCCGCTGCACGCCGCCTGGCGCCCCGGCGAATCCGGTCGGCGTTACGCGGGCGACCAGGTGCTGATCACCTACAGCCCGACCCTGCGCCGAGCGCGGGAGGACCCCGGCCCCGCCGACAGCCTGCTCGTCGTCACCGAGCCCGCCTCGACGCGTGCGACGCCCCTGCTCTTCGCGTCGGTCGAGGCCGACGCGGCGTGTGCGGCCTTCCCCCGCCATCGGCGGCTCGACTCGGTGTCGGCGACTCCTCGGGCGGTGTTGGAGAACCTCGGCCGGCACGGGGTCCTGCACTTCGCGTGCCACGGGTCGGCGCAGTTGACCGACCCGCTGTCGAGCGGGCTGCTGCTCGCCGGGAACCGGACGCTGACGCTGCACGAGATCCTGGGCCTCGGCGCGGTGCGGGCCAGGCTCGCGGTCTTCTCCGCGTGCGAGACGGGGATCGGCGGCACCATCCTGGTGGAGGAAGCCATCAGCCTGCCCGCGGTGACGCTCCAGACCGGGGTGACCGGCGCGGTCGGCTCGTTGTGGGCGGTGCCCGACTTGGCGACCGCGTTGCTCATGGCGGCCTTCTACGACAGCTGGCCGCACAGCCTGCCGGACCCGGCCGCGGCGCTGCGCGAAGCGCAACAGTGGGTCCGCGACAGCGACAACGCCACCAAACTCGACCGCTTCCCGCACCTGCTCCGCGATGTCCACGACCGGATGCCGCCCGCTGCCCGTCGCCTGTGGCTCACCGCACGGCCCCACACCCATCCTTATCACTGGGCGGCGTTCGCGCTGTGGGGCCGCTGAACGGACACGGTGCCGGAGGAAACAACGCGGGCGAACCCGGTATCCGGTCAGAGGGAGGGGACATGGTGGCTCAGGAGGACGACGGGCTGGCGCGACTGGTCGAGATCGTCGCGGGGCTGCGCGCGGAACTCGAGGGGACGACGCCCTCGGCCGAGCTGAGGCGGGAGGCGCTGCTGGCCGAGGCCGCGCTGGCGACGTTCCACCGGTTCCGCGAGGACGGGGACCTCGACGACATCGACGAGGTGATCAGACTCGTCAAGGAGCTGTGCGAGCTCACCCGACCGCCCCGCCGCGAACCGTACGCGTTCGTGCTCAGGGACACCGCGGCGGAGAAAGGGCGGCTGACCGGGAACCTGGACGACGTCCGGGACGCGTTCTACGGGTTCCACCTCGACGATCCGCCGTTCGAGGACGAGGCGCTGCGGGAGGACGTCCTGCGGCAGATCGCGCAGATCGACCAGGACCGCTTGACCGAGCTGACCGAACGGGCCCAGGACCTCCACGCACGGCTGGAACGGCACCGCACCCGCAGGAGGCGCAACGCCGCCCAGACCGCGGACGCGGCGGAGGTCGCGGGCGAGCTGGCCGGCACGCTGGCCGCGATCTACTCGCTCACCGACGTGGTCGAGGACGCGGTGTCGGCCGTCCAGCACTACCGGTTGGCCATGGACTTGGCCGAGCCGGGCAGTCGCGTCCACTGCGTGGCGGCCAACGACATGGCGGTCCTGCTGCGGACGCTCTTCTACGTGAGCGGCGACGTCCGGACCGTCCACGAGGCCGTGTGGGCCATGGAACAGGCCGCGACAGCGCTGGACGACGACGATCCGGCACTGCCCTCGGTTCTCAGCAACCTCGGCGCCGTCGAAGCGCTCCTTCACGAGCAGACGGGCGAGCCGGAGTACCTCGACCGGGCCGTGGACTCGTCCCGGCGAGCCTTCGAACTCACCCCGGCGGACTCCGAGGACCTCCTCGGACACCGGTCGAACCTCGGCGCGGTGCTGCTGGACCGCTACCACGCCGCGGGCGACGTCACCGACCTGGACGACGCGATCGCCCTGTTCGAGACGTCCGTTGCCGCCGCGGCGAAGGACCGGACCTCGTCCGACTACCTCTCCCGCGTCAACCTCGGCTCCGCTCTCATGGCGCGCTATCGCCTGACCGGCGACCTCGGCGCCGCGTTCCGCGCCCTTGAGATGCAGGAAGCGGCGCTGGAGCACACACCGCGGAAGACCGGATTCGGCTACGAGAGCGCGCTGGGCAACGTGGGCGCCACGCTCAACGAGCTCTACCGGAGCACCGGTGACCCGGGTTTGCTGGATCGGGCGATCGAGGCCCTGCGCGGCGCAGCCGAGTTCGCCCCCGCCGACAGCGCCGACCTCGCCGTCATCCACATGAATCTCGCCGTCGCCTTGGAGGCCAAGGCGCAGCGGGACCACGACACCGAAATCCTGATGGAGGCCCTGACGGCGATCAAAGCAGCGCTGGACCGCCTTCCGCCGGAGTCGCCGCGCTACGCCGTGGCGGTGTCGAACTACGGGTGGCTGCTGTCGACGTTCTACGAGGCGAGCGCCGACCCCGCCGCCCTCGACGAGTCCGTGCGGGCGCTGGAGTTCGGACTGGAGGGCTTCGGTCCCGACGAACCGTCCCGGGTCAACACCCTGCACAACCTCGTGCGAGCGCTGGGCAGTCGTTCGCTGCTGACCGGCAGCCCCGCCGATCTGGAACGCGCGGTCGGGCTCGTCCGGGAGGTGGTCGACGACCTCGCGGACCTGCCCGCGGCGATCGTGCTGACCATGAGCGACACCTTCGCCGGGGTGGCGATGCGGGCGGGCGACCCGCCACTGGCGATCACCATCTACCAGCACGCGTTAGGACTGCGCGACCGGCTCTACCGCACCATGCCGGGTCGGTGGGAACGCGAAGTCTGGCTGCGCGAGGCCGGGAACCTGCCGTCCGACGCCGCGTACGCGCTGGCTCGTCACGGCGATCTGCGGGCCGCGGTGCTCGTGCTGGACCGCGGGCGGGCGATGGCGCTCTCGGAGAACCTGGAGCGCGACTTCGCCGACCTGGCCGCGCTCGCCGCGGCAGGGCACGACGCGCTCGTCGCCGAGTACGAGGAAGCGGCCGCCGCCGTGCGGCAGGTGGAACAGGCGGACCTGGCCGCACGGCAGGGCGCGGAGGCGTTCGCGCGGCTGCGCGATGCCGCGGGTCGGAAGCTCACGTCGGTCATCGACCGGATCAGGGCGCTGCCGGGCCAGGAGGGCTTCCTCCGCGTGCCCGATGCCCTGCCGGTCACCGGCGCCGACGACGCCGTGGTGTACCTCGTGGCCGCCGACCTCGGCGGGGTGGCGCTGATCGCCCGGAACGGGAGCGTGTCGGCGGTGTGGCTGCCCGACCTGCGCGACGCCGTCCTGGCGACGACCGTGGCGGAGCTGCGGTCGGCGTACGACGCCCGGCACGAGGACCGGCGGCGCTGGTTCGACCGGCTCGACGCGGCCTGCTCCTGGTCGTGGACGGCCGTCATGGGCCCGCTGCTGGAGGTCCTGGAGCCGGTGCGGGAACTGTGCCTGATCCCCGACGGGGCGCTCGCCTCCCTGCCGCTGCACGCGGCGTGGACGCCCGGCACCGACCGTCCCGGCGGTCGCCGCCACGCGGGCGACGAGGCGCTCATCACCTACGCGGTGTCCGACGGCATGCGCCGGTGGGCGGCGCGAACCCGGTCGCAGACGCGGACGGAGTCCGTCCTCGCGGTCGAGTCCCCGGACTCGGACCTGCCCTCCGCGACCGCCGAGGTGAACCGGGTCGTGGGCCGATTCGCCGAGGCCACCAGGCTTGCGGGCGGCGCGGCGACCCGGTCGGCCGTCCTGTCGGCCTTGACGGCGTGCGACGTGGCGCACTTCGTCTGCCACGGCCGTTCCGGCGGGGCCGAGCCGTTGCGCGGCGGGCTGCTCATGAGCGACGGGATCCTCACCCTGGAGGACCTGCTCCAGCTCCGCACCGTGCGGTCGCGCCTCGCGATCCTGTCGGCGTGCGAGACCGGGCTCGCGGGCACGGACCTGCCCGACGAGTTCCTGAGCCTGGCGACCGGGCTGCTCCAGACGGGATTCGCCGGGGTGGTCGCGTCGCAGTGGGCCGTTCCCGACCGGGCGACGACCCTGCTCATGGCGAAGTTCCACGCCTGCTGGCGGTCCGAGTGCACGGAGCCGGCCGCGGCCTTGCAGGTGGCCCGGAACTGGCTGCGCGACAGCACCAACGCGGACTTCGCCGACGAGTTCCCCGACCTGGTCGCGGTGCCTCCCGGTCTGGGTCGGCTCGGGCACCGGCTCTGGGCCGGGACCCGGCCGTACGCGCATCCGTACTACTGGGGATCGTTCTTCCTCACCGGGGTGTGAGCCGCCGCCCCCTGTGCTTGGACGGCGCACTGTCCACGCAGAAGCCCAACGCCTCGTTCCCTAGGACAACAGCCATTCGCCGGGGAACGCCGCCAAGACGGCTGCCAACGCGCCCGAAGTCCGGCCGCGCACCACCAGAAACCCGCTCCCGATGACGCGGACCACCGCGTCGTGGTTCGCGTACCAGCGCGAATCACCCACCTCCGGCACGGCCAACGCCGCGAACACGCGCTCGACCCGCAGCCGCTCCTCCTCGCCCTCCAGCTCACGGCAGTCGGTCAACCCGTCTTCGAGGAGCAGCGACTCGGCCAGCACCATCTCCACGCACGCCAGCGAGAACCGGTCGACGAACGGCTCCCACATCTCCACGCGCTTGTCGGCGAGATCCGGTCGCACGAACACCGGCGGGTCGTCCCCGGACAGCGCCACGCCCCAGTACGCGCACGCCTGGTTCTCCACCCGGTGCACGAGCACGCCGTCCCACACCTTCAGCTCGTCCGGTCTGAGCAGCTCGTCCTGGTTGCTGGTCAGGTCGGTTCGCCGGCCGAACAGCGTGTACGCCTCCCGCACCGCTGCGGGCAGCCGCACACCGAGCCGTTCCTCGGCCTCGTCGACGGCGCACCCGTCGTCGACGCCCAGCGGCGTCACGAAATGCTCAGCGTACTCACGCACGAACCGCCAGGCGCCGTCCCGATCGACCGCCGCCCGCTCCACCGCCGCCGCGATGTCGAACCCCATGCGTCGACACCTTATCGACAGCCGCGGTTCGGGTCTGCAGGTCGCTGTGATCGCCCTCGGACTCGGTGATCGGCTGACCGCCGCCCTGCCGCTCACCGAGATCGCGGCACTGTGGCGCCGGGCCGCGCCGCAGGCAACCGACGGGCGGAGTGCCTTCTCGGCTCAGTGCGGAGGACGGGCGTCCTCGTCGCACTGGTCCGACAGTTCACCCGGTCGAGTGGAACCGATGCGGGCGGAGACCGGGGCCACGGCGGCGGGGTCAGACGATCATCGACGGCCAGGGCCAGCGGCGGACGCGGTAGGGCAGCCACCAGGCGAAGGCGTCCACGGTGCCGACGAGCCCTTCGTCGATGAGGTGGGCCAGGACGTCCGGGGGGATCGAGTCCGACCGCGCGCCCGGCATCAGGGTTTCCACCGCGGCGAGGTACTCGGGATCGTCGATGACGAAGCGCGACAGGTCACCCGCCCGGCGGTCCCTGACCTCCAGGAAGCCCGGACCGTGCCGGTGGATGCACTTGCACAGGTAGTACGTGCTCCGCCACTGCTCCAGGACCGCGTCGGCGTCGGGGTGGTCCGGCAGGGCGCGCGGCGGGTGGAAGTGGTTCAGGCGGGCCCAGACGTCCTGGTTCCGGCCGGAGATCATGGTCCAGTCGTAGGCGACGCTCCAACTGGTCAGCTCACGCAGGAAGACCATGAGCCACACCAGGGTCCTGGCGTCCATCCCGCCGGAGAGGTCCACCGGGCTGCCGACGGAGACCTTGCGGACGCCCCTGGCGTACAGGTCCGCGGCCGTGGCCTGCGGGTCGCCCGACGCGGGCTGCTCCCCCATCGCCAACTCCGGCAGGTGCAGGACGGCGTCGTCGTGGTCGCGCCAGAGCAGCAGCGGGACCGGGGCGGGGCGGTGGTCGAATGCCTCGACGGCGGTGGTCACGCGGGCACCTCCTCGATGTCGGGCCGGGTGTGCTCCGGTTCGGCGTCGGGCCGGGGCAGTTTCATCAGGTCCTGGTTGCGGGCGATCGGCGCCACGTGCACGTAGGTGTCGCACTCGGTGAACAGCACCCCGAGCCGCAGCCACTCCGCCAGGGCGTCGGCGATCCGACCAGGGTCGGCGTCCAGCCCCGCCGCGGCGAGCTTGCGCGACAGCGCGCCCGGCGCGTGCGGTTGGTCGAGCAGCCGGAACAGCGCGACCTCCCACGGGTCGTCCAGCCACCGGCTGGTCCAGTCGAAGTCCGCGCGGCGGCTGACGAGCAGGATCCGGTCGCCCAGGTCGGTGTGGCTGAGCCTGCTGGTGGGGAACTCGCGCTGCCACCGCTCGGCGGCGTCGCGCAGCCGGTCCCCGACGTCTTCGCCCACGCCGAGCGAGTCGGAGGTGAACAGGTAGGCCAGGTCCATCAGCTCGGTCCGCGGGAGGTCGTAGTTCATCGCGTACTGCGTGCCGGGCCCCAGGTCGGCGAACCCGAGCTCCGGGCGGTTGAAGTACGGGCTGAACCGCTCGATGACGATCCGCGCGACGCCCTCCACCGGCGGCAGGTGGTGCAGGGCGGGCATCTGCTCGATCACCGGCAGGTAGTCGTCCTCGGTCTCGCCCGGGAAGCCGTAGAGGTAGTTCCACGCGATGGACAGGCCCTCCGACGCCGCGTCGCGCAGCATCCGCACGTTGTGGCAGCCCGTCACGCCCTTGTCCATGATCTTGAGGACCCGGCTGTTCAGGTTCTCGACGCCGGGTTGCACGTTGACCAACCCGGCCGCGGCGAGCGTGGCGAGCTGGCCGCGGTTCATGTTCGACTTGATCTCGTACTGCATGCGCAGGTCGTACCCGGACTCGATGATCGCGGGCAGCAGGGTGCGCACGTAGTTCATGTCCAGGATGTTGTCCACGACGAACATGTCCAGCACCTGGTGCTTGCGCACCAGCTCGACGATCTCGTCCCAGAAGACGTCCGGGCTCTTGCTGCGGAACTGCATGAACGACCCGTTGAGCCCGCAGAACGTGCAGTGGTGCTTCTCGCCCCACCAGCAGCCGCGAGCGCCTTCCACGACCAGCTTCGGGTCCAGCCAGTCGCGCACCACCGACTCGTCGAGGCGCTCGAAGTAGCCGTCGTACTCCGGCGCCACGATCTGCGCGGGCGCCAGCGGTGTGGTCACCATGGGGTTGACCACCGCCGCGCCGTCGTCGTCCCGCCAGCACAGGCCGGGCACCGCGGTCGGCGGGTCGCCGGCGCGCATCGCCCGGACCAGGGCGGGGAAGGAGACCTCGCCCTCACCGCGCAGCACGTAGTCGACGAACGGGAAGTTGCGGTGGATCGCCTCGCCCTGCACGCCGTCGCAGTTCGCCCCGCCCATGGCCACGCGGACGTGCGGCAGGATCCGCTTGAGCTCCTTGGCCACCGCCAGCGCGGGCACGTTCTGCTGGAAGGTGGACGTGAACCCGACCAGGTCCGGGTTGCGCTCGGCGATGCGCCGAGCGGTCTGCGCGACGAACTCGGGCGCGGTCTCGTGCAGCTCCAAGGACATCGCGCGCTGCTCGTCCGGCATCGGCACCAGCTCGGCCAGCTCGTCCTCACGCCAGTGCGGGTCGTCGTAGAGCGCCGAGGTGAACACCCAGTCGCCGACGCCCTGGAAGTAGGTGTCGAGCGAGTAGAAGTAGTAGTCGCGGACGGTGAACGACCTGCGCTCGGCGATCCAGTCCACGTAGTCCAGGTTGGCGTGCACGACCTCGACCGAGGTACCGGGGACCTCGCGGCGCACCGCCGTGCTCAGGATGCCCAGCGCCAGCGAGGGCACGTCTATCAGTGCCCACGGCATGTTGACCAGAACGATTCGCACTGCGGCTCGCTTTCGTCGTGCTCGCGTCTGTGGTGTCCGGATCCGGTAGGGGTGGGAGGCGGGCGATCGGGTACCGCCCGCCTCTGCCACCTCCGGTGGCGTGCCGTCAGAAGCTGACCTTGACGGACACGCTCACCTCGACACCGCGGCTCTGGTCGCGGTTGCCGCTGATCGGGTCGTTCTTGATGACGCGCTTGCGCATGTGGTCACCTCCCTCCGGTGGTCGGGGCGCACGGGTCCGGCCCGGTGCCGGGGCCCTCGTTCATCCCGTCTTCGCGGGGGCGGAGATCTCCCGCCCCCCGAGTGCCGTCGCGACGAAGCTCACGACGGAGCCGATGATCTGGCGGTGGACCGCGTCGGTCCGGCCCTCGTGGCCGGACGGGGTCCACTGGAGCTCGTGCTCGACGCCGTGCGCCTCCAGCGCCGCGACGTAAGCGGCGACCTGGTCCGGCGGGCAGCGGTCGTCCTCGGTGGCGGCCAGGACCAGCACCGGCGCCCGCACGGAGGCGACGTGGGACATCGGGGACGCCGCGGCGTACGCGGCGGGCCGCTGGTCGGGGTCCCCGCCGAAGATGCGCCGGTCGAGGGCCCGCACGGCGGGAGTCGCGCCCCGGTAGGCGGCGACGTAGTCCGCGATCGGGTTGACCGCCGCGACCGCGTGCCACAGCTCCGGCTGGACACCCGCGGCGAGCAGGGCGAGGTAGCCGCCCCACGACGTGCCCACCACCGCCGTGCGGTCCTCGTCGGCCACGCCCGCGGCGACCAGGTGCTCGCGCACGGCGGCGAGGTCGAACAGCTGCGTGTGGCCGGGCCCGTCGGAGAAGTCGTTGCGCCAGGCCGGGCCGTAGCCCGTCGAGCCGCGGTAGTTCGGCCTGGCCACGGTGCAGCCGATGCCCGTGAAGACCGAGACCAGGCCGTCGTAGGCGTCGCGGGCGGCGGCGTGCGGGCCACCGTGCAGCAGGAACACGGTGGGGTGCGGTCCGGGCGAGTCCGGCGCGGTGAGCAGCGTGTGCACGGGTCCGGCCGGGGTGTCGACCCACACCTCGCTCGTCACGCCCGCCACGGTCGCGTTCCGCGGGCCGAGCGACCACCGTCCCGAGGCGGTGCGCAGGTGCGGCGGGTGCGTCGCGTCGGTCCACACGTAGTGCAGGTCGCCGTCGGGCTGCACCTGGGCGGCCAGGATGCTGCCGCGCGGCGTCGGCACGGGCGCGTCGGCCCGCCGCTCCAGGTCGAGCTCGCGCAGTTCGGACCGGGCGTGCCGGTCCCGGCGCACCAGGACCCGCCGCCCGTCGGGGTACCAGGTCGGCGCGATCTCGGTGTCGGAGTCGAACCACCGCAGCTCACGGACGCCGCCGTCCGGGGTCCACTCGGCCAGGCGGTACGCGGTGTCGTCAGAGGTGGTCAGCAGCAGCCGTGCCGGGCCTTCGACCGGGGCGAACCCCGAGACCCACAGGGCTCGTCCCGGCAACCGCAGCGGCAGCCGTTCGCCGGTGGCCAGGTCCAGCACCACCGCCGGCACCGGGTCCTCGGCGTCGCGGGCGAGCACGGCGAAGCGGCCGGAGTGGGACAGGTCGACGAGCGTGGTGTGGCCGTCGAAGTCGCCGACGTGGTCCACCCGGCCGTCCGGGCTCCTCCGGTAGACCGAGAGGCCGTCGTGGCCGACGCCGACCGCGGCGGTGCCGTCCGCGGACATGGCGAGCCCGGCCGCGCGCCCGGGCGGCAACCCGGCGTCCTCGGAGTCGCCGCCGCCGAACGGGGTGATCCGCCAGCGGCCGACCCCGGTGAGGTCGTCGTCGAACCACCACACGTGAGCGCCGGTCGGGTCGATCGCGCAGCCGACGGTGCCCTGCGGTCGGTCGGTGACCTGACGCCCGCCCGCGGCGGACCA
This sequence comes from Actinosynnema sp. NPDC037264, assembly GCF_055603705.1. Classification (NCBI taxonomy): domain Bacteria; kingdom Bacillati; phylum Actinomycetota; class Actinomycetes; order Pseudonocardiales; family Pseudonocardiaceae; genus Actinosynnema; species Actinosynnema sp. NPDC037264. The sequence goes on from NZ_JBVJVK010000014.1 coordinate 44,418, forward strand.
GGCGAACACCTCGCACCGGCCGTCCGCGTCGCCGGTGTGGACGGCGCGGTCGGGCGCGAACTCGGCGAAGGCGGGCACCTCCGGGAAGAACACCTGGACGTCGATCTTCACGGCGGTCACTCCTCAACCGGCTCGGGGGTGCGGTCGGCCGCGGACGACGCCGCCAGGGATCGCACGGTCGCGGTCGTGTAGAGCGCGATCGCGACCAGCGCCGCCCCGAGCACCGCGGCGACGAAGGCCGGGGCGAGCGCGGCGACGAGCACGCCCGCCACCAGGGGCGCCACCGCGCCGGTGCCCTCCCCGACGACGCCCAGCGCGGTCCCGACCCGGCCCTGCATCCCGTCCGGGGTGCTGGTGATCGCCTTGCTCTGGAACGCGATGCTCAGCGCGGGGGTGAGGGCCGACACCGCGGCCAGCAGGACGCCCATCACCACCGGTGGCGGGGTGGTGGTGAACCCGAACGCGACGAGGACGACCAGCCACGAAACGACCAGGACCAGCCGGGTCGGGGCGAAGCGGCGCAGGAAGAAGGGCGCGACCAGCGCCCCGCACAGGCCCGCCACCCCGGCCGCGGTGAGCAGCAGGCCGATGGTCGCGGCGGACGCGCCGTGCAGGCGCGCGACGAGGATGACGTGGAAGTACAGCGCGCCCAGCACCAGGTTGACGCCCCCGGCCCACGTGACCATGAACCGCAGGAACGGCTCGGCCCACAGGAACCGCACGCCGTCGGCGAAGTCCCGCAGGAAGAAGGACTTGCGGTCCTCGGTCCGCGCCGGTCGCAGCTCCGAGCTGAGCAGGCCCGCGCACAGGGCGGTGACCGCGTAGGAGAAGGCGTGGACGAGGAAGGGCGCCCACGGCGCGAACTGGTACAGGCCACCGCCGATGCCCGGTCCCGCGAGCTTGGCGGCCTTCTCCCTGGCCTGCAGGGCGCCGAGCGCGCCCTCCGGGTCGTCCTTCGGGAGGATCGCGCGGATGGCGCCCGACGCGGCCGCCGCGTAGCAGGCGGTGGCCACGCCCTCGACGACCGCGGCGGCGAACAGCACCGGCAACGACGCCCGGCCCGTGAGCACCACGAGCGCGATCACCGTCGCCGCGCAGGCCGCGACCAGGGCGGAGACCACCATCATCGGCCGGCGCGGCACGCGGTCCGCGTAGACGCCCGCCACCGGGGAGACCAGCACCTCGGCCAGACCGACCACCGTGCCCAGCACACCCGCCGTCACCGGCGAGCCGCCGAGCAGCAGGACCAGCACGGGCAGCACCAGCGCCGAGGCGTGCGAGCCGAGCAGGGCGGCCGCGCCACCGAGCCAGAACAGCCGGAAGTCCCGGTGTCCGCGCACGCTGGTACCGACCACCGACATCCGTCGTTCTCCCGTCTTCCGCGATCACGAAATCAAATCCATGCGACGAACAGAGTCCGGCGAGGGGTTCAAGACCGCACTTTTCGGCGGTAAAACGAGACTGGAGCCAGCCTTATCCCGGGTCCGACAACCACCGTTCCACCAGGGCGGTGGATGCTTCCCCGGAATTTATACATGCCCCGCCAAGACTCGTCATGCACCCCGGCAGAGCAATTCCGCTGGCGTACGGACCAGGGATAACTCCGGCGGATGCCACCCGCGCGGAGGTCCGAAGCAATGGGCTTCGTTCGGTATTGCGAAACCGCGGCGGCCCGGCGATCCTGCGCCCGCCGAAATCATCGTCAATGCAGGTAGCGGAGGTACGAGCGCAAGAGGCGCGCTCACGGTGGCGGCTGCCGTCCACCGTGACTCCGACCGGCACGGCATGACGACCGGCTGCGCCGCCCCAAGACGGCGCAGCCGGCCGAGTCCCCCGTCAGCCGGTTGTCGTCCGGTCGAACACCCGAGCCGGTTCGGGCGCGGTTGCGCCCGACGCCGGAACCGCGTTGCACCGTTGCTACCACCGCGTTCGACCACCCGGTACGTCTTCGCATACCGCGAGAATCGTTCCTTGACGTTGCCGGGGCCGGTTGCGATCCTTGTTTTTTCGCGCGAGTGTCCTACCGTCCGCAGACAGGGGCACGAAATGGCCGTGGACATGTCTTTCCTGATCGCGGATCCGGATTATTACGAACCGTGGGACACCATCGATCCCGGCGTGCGCTATTCCCCCGCGCACGCGCCCGAGGGGTGGACGCGGCTGCACGACGGCGCGTGGACCCACTGGGGACCACCCGGGCTCGTCCTGCCCGACCAGGGCTGGAAGGTGCACGTGTCCAGCTCCCTGCGCAACGCGCGGTCCGTGCTGGCGATCGTGTCATCGGCGTGCGTCGAACTCGGGGTGCCGTTCAAGCACCTCGCGGGCGAGCGCACCTTCCTCATCGCGCACGACAAGCACGCCGCCAGGCCGCAGAGCGGCAAGTTCTGCACCCTGTACCCGCCCACCGAAGAGCGCGCGCTGCTGCTGATGAGGCGCCTGTCGGCGGACCTGGCCGGTGTCGACGGGCCGTTCGTGCTCACGGACCGGCGATTCGGCGACAGCACGTGCGTGTCCTACCGGTATGGCGCGTTCCGCGGCCGCAGCAGGGTCGACGCGGACGGCAACCACGTGCCGACCATGACCCGTCCGGACGGGCAGGTCACGGACGACGAGCGCGGGCCCGCCTTTCGCCTGCCGCACGGCGTCTCCGACCCGTTCCGCGAGACCACGCCCGCGCGTGCCGCCGGACCGGTCACCATGCACGGCTACACGTTCGACTCCGTGCTGCGGCACAGCAACGCCGGTGGCGCCTACCGGTTCCGCACCGGCGACGGCGCCACCGTGTTCGTCAAGGAAGCCAGAGCGCACAACGGTTACACCGCGGACGGCGTCGACGCGAAGACCCGGTTGGCCGAGGAATATCTGGTGTTGCGCGAGGTCCACGCCCGCGCACCCGGCGTGTGCCCGCGACCGGTGGAGCTGTTCCACCACTGGGAGCACAGCTACCTCGTCTCCGAGTTCATCCCGGGCGGGTCGCTGTACCGGTGGATGGTGACGAACAACCCCGCGGTGCTCGACGACGCGGACGCGGCGGCGTACGCCGGGTACCACGAGCGCTGCCTCGGGCTCCTCGACCAGCTCGACGCGCAGCTGCGCGCGTTGCACGACCTGGGTTTCGTGTTCATCGACCTCAGCCCCACCAACGTCCTCGTCGACGACGAGGACCGCGTCCGGCTGGTCGACTTCGAGGCGGTGCAGCCCGTCGACCGCGTGCGGCGGTACATGGGCACACCGGGCTACCTGCACCCGGACCCGCGGGCCGTGGCCGAGCACGACCCGGCGGAACTCGACCGGTACGGGTTGTCGGCGCTGGCGCTGCTCCTGGTGTTCCCGCTGCACGAAGTGGCCGAACGCCACCCGGCCGCGCTCGACCACCTGCACGCGGACCTGGCCGAGGCAGCTCCCGTCGAGCCGCGGTTGTGGCGGTGGGCCACGCACTGCCACGAACGCGGCGAGGACACCCGCCTGCCCACCCCGGCCGCCGTTCGGGCGGACCCGATCGCCGCGCTGCACGACCTGGCCGAGCGAACCGCCGACGCCATCGAGGAGATGGCGCAGCCGGACCACCCGGCACGGGTCTACCCCACCGTCCCGCTCGGGCACCAGACGAACACCCGGGCGTTGGCCGCGGGCACCGCGGGCGTGGTGCACGCGCTGCACCGCGCGGGTCGCGCGATCGACCCGGCGATCGTCCGGAGGCTGCGCGACGAATCGTTGGCGTCAGCCGAGACCACCGCACCCGGCCTGCTCCACGGCAGTGCGGGCATCGCGGGCGTGCTGGCCGAACTCGGCGAGGGTGACGCGGCCGAGAAGCTGCTCGACGAGGCAGCCGCACATCGCCTCAACCACACCTCCGGCACGTTGGGCGGCGGCGCGGCGGGCACCGCGCTCGGCTTGCTGGCCCATCACCGGCGCACCGGTGGACAGCGTTGGCTGGACTTGGCCTCGGGGCTGCTCGAACGCGTGCCGGACGGTGACGAGCTGACCGCCCGCCTGGGTGCGTCCACCCGCTCCGGACTGGTCAGCGGGCGGGCGGGTGTGGCGCTCGCGCTGTACCACCTGCACCGCGCCACCGGGGACGATCGGCTGTTCGCGCGCGGCATGCGGCTGCTGGGCGAGGAACTCGCCTACGCCGTGCCCCTGCCGGGCGGTGGCGTGGGCTTCCGCGTCGCCCGCAACGACCGGCGCGTCTACCCCTACCTGTTCGCGGGCAGCGCGGGTTACGCCTGGGTCCTCTCCCGCTTCCTCGCGCACCGGCCGGACGCGGAGTTCGACGTGCCCGTCGACGTCGACCTGACCGCCACCGAGGTGCTGTCGCGGTGCCTGGACGCGTGCACGGCCCGCTTCACGGTGTTCCCCGGCCTGTTCCCGGGGCTGGCGGGCCTCGTGACGACGCTGGCCGACGCCGGCAGGCGGCTCGACCGGCCCGACCTCGTGGACGCCGCGCTGTCCAGCGCCCGCGGCCTGTTCAGGCACGCGGTGCCGCACGGGAGCGGAGCAGGCTGGCTCGGCGAGCCAGGTCAGCGGATCTCCACCGACCTGTGGTCGGGCGGAGCCGGCGTCCTGGTCGCCCTGCGACTCCTGCTCGACGCCCTCCAGACTCCCCCGGCACCACGTCGAGGGGACACGGGTGGAAGGAGTGATCAGCATGGAGGAAGTCCTGTCCTTGCAAGCTGAGGTGGCGCCGGAGGACGACCTCATGGCGTGCAACGTGCTCACCATGAGCAGTCGAGGCAGCGTCTGCCTGTGACGCCACCGCTCGTCGCCGCTTGTCGGGCACCGGCACCGCGCCCGGCAAGCAGCGACGCGTGTTCCCGCACGCGTTCCGCCCCGGAACGGCACACGTCCCTCGAGACCTGGCCGCTGCCGCGCCGACTCCGCACGTCCCGTCGGGGTCAGGCGCCTTCCTGGTTGGTGGTCAGGAGGCGGGCGAGCCAGTCGGTGCGGGTTCGGCGGGCGGTGGTCGAGATGCGCGCCTGCGGGTAGAGGGCGTCGAAACCGTGGAAGCCGCCCGACCAGACGTGGAGTTCGGCTTCGCCGCCGGCGGCCCAGATGCGGGTGGCGTAGTCGGTGGCCTCGTCGCGGAAGACCTCCGCGGAGCCGGTGTCGACGTAGGTGGGCGGCAGGCCCGAGAGGTCCTCGGCCAACGCGGGTGAGACGTAGGCGGGCACCTCGTCGCCGCTGAGGTCACCGAGGAGGGCGCGCCAGCCGAACGCGTTCATCTCGCCGGTCCACACGCCGGGCACGCCGGAGTACTGGCGGCTGGACGTGCTGGTGTTGCGGTGGTCGAGCATGGGGCAGATCAACACCTGCGCGGCGATCGCCGAGGTGCCGAGGTCACGTGCCAGCAAGGTGAGGCCGGCGGCCAAGCCGCCACCCGCGCTCGCGCCGGCCACGATGATCCGCGCGGGGTCGACGCCCAGTTCGGCGGCGTGCTCAGCGACCCAGAGCAGTCCACGGTGGCAGTCCTCGACGGGCGTGGTGCCGGTGGCCTCCGGTGCGAGCCGGTACTCCGCGGAGACGACGACCGCGCCGAACTCGTCGAACCACTCCAGCGGGATGTCGATCTGCGAGAACCGGTCGCCCATGATCATGCCGCCACCGTGCATCCAGTACACGCAGGGGGCGGCGGGGGCGGCGGGGGCGCGGTGCGAGGGGCTGAAGATCGACAGGTGGATCGGGGCGCCGTCCTCGGCCGGCACGGTGACCTCGCGCCGGTCGACCTGCCGGTGGGCGAGGAGGGGTTCGAGGGGCGTGGAGGGGTACTGGCGCAGTTGCGCCAGGACTTCCGCGTCGAGCCGGGGCACGAGGGGCATCCCGGCCAGCAGTTCGCGCAGCTCGGGGTCCAGGGCGGGGCGGGCGGTCGTCATGTCATCGCCTTTCGTCGGGTGGTGCGGGAGGGTCGGGCGGGAAGCGGGCCGCGTCACCGGGACGGGAAGGCGGCCTTGCCGCGGACCGGGACCTGGTCGCCGTACACGGGCTCCCCGACCAGCAGCTCGCCGATCCGGGCCACGATGGCCCGGGCGGCCTCGCCGGCGAAGGCCCGGTGGTGGTCCTCCTCGCTGGTCCAGCCCTCGATGACGTGCACGACGTCGGGATCGGACGCGGAGCGCGAGACCAGGTAGACGACGCAGTGCTCGCTCGCGCCGGGGCTCCCCTCGTCCAGGCCGGTCAGCAGGAGGTCGACCAGCCGGTCGCCCAGGCCGGGAGCGGCGGTCAGGGTGGCGCTGAAGCCGTAGGTGGCGATCATGTGTTTTCCTCTCAGCGAGGGACTGTGCTGCCACCATTCAACCCGCCTGAGCAGGGAAAACGTAGAACTATCCTCTCTACGACTTGCACGATCCTCTCAACTTCGAGAGCTTCGGACTCGAAGGGTGCTGCAATGGGCGCATGTGCCTCGAAGAGCTCCGCGCGCTGCTGACCCGACACGCCGGACCCGACTGGACCACCGCCATCGACGGCGTCCTCATCTCGAAGGTCGACCGGCCCGACCCACCCGCGCCCTCCATGTCGGGCACGGTCCTCGCGGTCATCGCCCAAGGCGCGAAACGCCTCGCCCTGGGCGACCGGATCTACGAGTACGGCCCCGGGCAGTACCTGGTGGCCTCCGTCGACCTGCCCGTCACCGGGCAGTTCACCCGCGCGGACCCCGAGCAGCCGGCGCTCGGCTTCGGCCTCGTGCTGGAACCCTCCGCCATCGCCGAACTGCTGCTGCAGGCCGGTCCCGGCGACCTCCCTCGGGCCGGTGAGGGCATCCCGTCGGGGATCGCCGTCAGCGACGCCTCCGCCGAGCTGATCGAAGCGGTGGTCCGGTTGCTGCGCCTGCTCGACGAGCCCCGCGACCGGGCCGTGCTGGCGCCGCTGGTCAAACGCGAGATCCTCTGGCGCGTGATCACCGGCGAGCAGGGGGCGACGGTTCGCCAGCTCGGGCTGGCCGACAGCGGCCTCAGCCACGTCTCACGGGCCGTGCGCTGGATCCGCGAGCACTACGCGCAGCCCTTCCGGGTCGACGACGTGGCGCGCATGTCCGGCATGAGCACCTCCGCGTTCTACCGCAACTTCCAGGCGGTGACCGCGATGAGCCCCATCCAGTTCCAGAAGCAGATCCGGTTGCAGGAGGCCCGGCTGCTGCTCGCCACCCACCCGGGCGATGTCACGGCGGTCGGCCGGCGGGTCGGCTACGACAACCCGTCGCAGTTCAGCCGGGAGTACCGCCGCCTGTTCGGCGAGCCCCCGAGCCGGGACGCGGCCCGCCTGCGGGAGGTCCGGCGCGCCCCGGCGGGGGTGCTGACGTGATCGGGGGCGGAAGCGGGAAGAGGATCGTGCCAGACGAAGGCAGGATCGTTCTATCGTTTCAGCAGGTCAGGGCGATTGAATGGGATCACCGCCGCTCCTTCGGCGAAGAAGGAGCCGGACTTGTCGAGTCCCACCAGACTGCGCGGAGCACCCATGAAAACGGTCCTGATCACTGGCACCTCCTCCGGTTACGGACGGGAGACCGCCCTGCACTTCCACTCCCGGGGGTGGAACGTCATCGCGACGATGCGCACCCCGCGTGCGGACGTCCTCCCCCAGTCGGACCGGCTCCGCGTCGTCGGGCTCGACGTGACCGAGCCCCGGAGCATCGCCGCCGCGATCGAGGAGGCGGGTCCCGTCGACGTGCTGGTGAACAACGCGGGCGTCCCGTCGATCAGCGTGTTCGAGGGCACCCCCATGGCCCGCGTGCGGGAGGTGTTCGAGACCAACACGTTCGGCGTGATGGCGATGACCCAGGCGGTGCTGCCCCAGTTCCGGGAGCGCGGCTCCGGTGTCGTGGTCAACGTGACGTCCAGCGTGGTGCTGGGCCACATGCCGCTTTCCGCCGTCTACAAGGCGAGCAAGATGGCCGTCGAGGGGTTCACCGCGTCGCTCGCGCTCGAACTCGCGCCCTTCGGCGTGCGGGCGAAGGCGGTCCAGCCGGGCGCCTGCCTGACGACGAACTTCGCGGCCAGGGCGACGAACGGCACCTCGGTGGACGACCTGGTCCCGGCGCCCTACGCACCGTGGGCGAGGAAGGCCATGGCCGCCTTCACGAGCCAGGACATGTTCACCCAGGAAAGCGACGTCGCCGAGGCGGTGTGGCTGGCTGCTCACGACACGACCGGTCAACTGCGGTTCCCGGCCGGTCCCGACGCCGTCTGGCTCGCCCAGGCGAAGTGATCGTCCAGCGAGCCGGGTGAACCGACCTGGTGACGGCTGGACCGCTGGTCCGGCAATTGGGCGGACGCCGGGTGTGCACCGCGCCGGCCCGCTGAGCGGATGTCGTGCCCGGCCCCTGAGGGCAGGACCATGCCCGTAGCCTACGGGCATGGGGAGATCACGGCAGTTGCCGTTGACCAGGGACGAGTTCGACAGCATCTACGCGAAGGTCACCCGGCTTACCGTCGAGGTGGTCATCAGGACCGAGGACGGTGTCCTGCTGACCCGGCGCGGGATCGAGCCGTGCCTGGGGCAGTGGCACCTGCCCGGCGGCACGGTGCTGTTCGGTGAGAGCCTCGTCGACGCGGTGCGACGGGTGGCGCGCGACGAGTTGGACGTCGAAGTCGCGGTCGGAGAGCAACTCGGCGTCATCGAGTACCCGAACCTGCTCGCCTCCGGCTACCGGGGTTGGCCGCTGGGCCTGGCCTTCGACACCCGCATCGTCTCGGGAGTGCCCACGCGCACCGAGCAGAGCGAGCACATCGCCTACTTCCGGACCCTGCCCCACGACGTCATGCACGACCAGGCCGTGTTCATCACCGGCCGCGGGCTGGCCGCCCCCGCCGGGACCTGACCACCGCCCGCTCGGCGTGTTGCCCGTCTTCGTGTTGTCGACGGCGGGCGGCGATGCCGATGGGCGTGTAGGCGCTGCCGGCAACCGGCCGACCTCGGACACGGGGTGGCCCACCGCCCCCGCGATCCGGTCTTCGCCATCGTCAACGGGTCACCGCAGGCGATGGCGGGACCAACTCGCCCGGGCGGTCACGGTCGTGGTGGCGGTGTGCGCGTCGTCCGCCGCGTGATGACCCGGGTGGGGCGTGGGGAGGATCGCGGCCAGGTCCCTTGATCCCCGGCTTGCGGTGACTCGCCGTCGGCGATGTCGTCGTCCTTGGCGGAGGTCGGCAACGACTGTCCAACTCGGACTGTCGGCGCGACCGGGCCGACGTCGCCGGCTCCGTCAACCGGAGTTTCGTGATGGCGTCGCCCCGGTGGGGCTGCGGCCGGGTGGTCCTTGTGCCGAGGCGAGATTTCGCGCCCCGGTCCAGAGTCGGACCAAGGCCGGGCGGACAGCTCGTCTCGACCGGGGTCGACGGACTACCCGAAGACCTCGTCGAGCAGGAGAGTGAACTCCCCTGCCGTCGGCACGCGGTCGGCCTCGAGCAAGACGATCACCCGGCCGAGAGCGGCGGGGACGGGCGCACCCGACGGTGTTATGAGCTTGCGGCACGATTGGGCGGCGTGATGGCGGTTGCCGACGGTGAAGTGAGCCCCTGCCGCCTCGCGCAGCAGCAGCGCGGCGCGGTCGACCTCGCCCCGAGGCCAGTGCGAGCTCGGCCCGGCAGTCCGCGACGTGGGCCCGTAGGAGTTGCCGGACCGCACGTACAGCGCGTGCGCCGGCCCGTGGTAGCGGTCGGCCTCTTCAAGGCTGCCCAACGCCAGGCTCGCCCGACCCAGCAGGTTGTACGTGCTCGCCGTGCCCGCGTCGTCGTCCCGCTCCACGTACAGGCTAAGGGCGTGCAGAGCGGTGCCGAGGGCCTTCTCGAACGCGCCGGACCGCTGTTCCACGCCGCCGAGGCCGTCGACCGCGTTCGCCCGACCCGCCGGGTCGTCGATCCGGTCGAGGATGGCGAGCACGGCTCGGACTGCGCCGTCGACCGTTCGTAGTCGCCGTTCTCGCAGTACGCGCGCGCCAGGGACTGGCGGAGCCGCACCTCCTCGCAGTACGCGCGCGCCAGGGACTGGCGGAGCCGCACCTCGACGTGCCCGTCGCCTCGCGGCTTACCGCGTCGACCGCCTCCACGTGGGTGCTGAGCCAGTCCTGCCGGCGGGCGCCCGGGTAGGCGAAGTCGGACATGGCCCACGCCAGTTGCCACGTGTACGGGCGCAGATCCCGTCGGTCGCCGTCGTGATCGCCGCCGGCACGTTGTCGTACTCCTCCGCGAACCACCACAATGCCGCTGCGCTGTCGCGGACGTTGTCCAGAATGAGCAGCAGGTCCCGCCCGTCCACCACGCTGCGCAGGTAGGCGCCGCGACCGTCCGCGTCGGGTGGGATCGGCCGCGTCGGCACGTGCAGCGCGTCCAGCACCATCCGGACGGCCGCGTCGGGCGCCACGGCGGGTCCGCGCGGGTCGAAACCGTGCAGGTCCACGTAGACCTGCCCGTCGGGCAACAGGTCCCGCGCCGACCCGCCCCACAGGTGGTCGTTTCCGATGTCCACGTCGATCCGGTCGTAGAAGTCCGGGCCGGTCGCGCAGGAAGCGTGAGAACAGCGCTTTCCGTTCCGGATCGAAGTGCGATTCGCACTGGAACGACTTGTCGACGAATCGAACCGAACGACCCGACCGAGGCCGTGACGTCGTCAACTGTTGCGGCACGGCGATGAGGATTCGTTGGATCAGCGTTGCATCGCCTGCTCACGGGAGGGCGACGCGGTGGGGACAGTCGCGTGTCGTGGCGGCGGTATCGGGTGAGGTTGGGGTTCGGCTTGGCGACCGCCTGTTACCGGCAGGGCCTGCCCGGCAGCGGTCGGTGGAGGACCTGGGCACCGATCCCGGCCTTGCCCTGCGAGTCGCACCAGCGCATCCGCACCGCCGACGCTCGTGGCCGAACAGCCGGGCGAGGCTGTTCGCCCTTTCGGGTGCAGAGATTCGAGTGCGGACAACCGCAGGTGCAGGTCCTCGGGGCTGAGGACGGCGCACCGCCTGAGCAGTGCCGGGCCGTGGGTTGGCCCTCGCGGCGCGACGGCGGCGAACACCAGCAGTAACGATACCAGCCAAGTGGCGATAACTGCCGTGTCACCGCAGGTGGCTGTCACGAAGTTGTGTAGTGTACCCTATTCTACGCCTCCAGGCGTAGAATGGATTGGAGGCTTCAGTTGTCGCCAAGCACGCCACTCGCCACAAGGTCAAGTGCCATCGATCTCAGTGTGGTGAATTTGCGCGTCTTGCTCTCCAGCAAGTCGTCGCGCGTGGACGCGGCCGTCGCGTCGATTGTGGCGAGGGTCCACAATACGACCCTGTCCGCAGATACGCAGGGACAACGTGACTAGCGTTCACAACTCTGTCGACCTCGTTCCGCAGGGAGACGGCTGCTTGCTGTCCGAGGCGTTCTTCGCGGAAGTGTGCGAAGGCCCGGTGCGCGGCGAGGTGATGCACGTCCTTCGCCGCATCGAGAACACCCAGCGCAAGCTGCTCATTCTCGGATTCGAACGGGAAACGCGCGAGCGGGCCGACGTCGAAGTGCTCGTCCCGGACCTGGGGGAAGCCTGGGACCTTCTTCTCCTCGCCGAGGACGCGGCACCGGGTGTGGTCGATGAGGTCATCATGTTCCCGACCGTCGGCCTGTGGTTCAGACGTGCCCTTGAGACCGTCGTCGACGGACACGTCGACACACCCGCGAAGCGGGCGGAGATCGGGGTCGTGCACGCGGTCGCAGCCGCTGCCGCCCTGCGAGCCGGGTTGTCGTTCGACATCAGGGTGCCGGTCACCCAGGGCGTCGTCAGCCTGCCCACAGTGGGGCAGTACGAGATCGCCGTCGACCCTTCGGTCGACTTCGTGCCGCTGCACCACTCGGAAGCGGGCACGAAGGTGGAGCACGTCAAGTTCCGACCGGTCCGCAGACACCGTTCGACGGCGTCGGGAGTGGTGCTGGAGGTGGTCTTCGAAGACACCGACCCGCACCGGGCGTTCGCGGACAACCCCGCCGCGCCGGATCCGCTCAGCGACACCGAGTTCGAGCGCTGGTGCGCTCAGCTCGACGCCGCCTGGGAGACCCTGGTCGGATGGGATCGGCGTTACGCTGAAGAGTTGTCCGTCGGGCTCCTGAGCCTGGCACCGCTCACCCGCGAGGGCAAGCTGGTCGGCGCCTCCTCGGCGTCGGCGTTCGGCGCGATAGCGCTGTGCGAGAAGCCATCGGCCGACGAACTCGCCGACGCGCTCGTGCACGAACTCCAGCACTCCAAGCTGAACGCGGTCCTGGAGTGCGCGAGTCTGCATCGGACGGACGAAGTGGACTACTTCTACGCGCCTTGGCGTGACGACCCCAGGCCCTTGAACGGTGTCCTGCACGGGATCTACGCGTTCACCAGCGTGGTCGAGTTCTGGCGCGCACGACGCGGCCTGGTCTCGGAGGGCCGGGCCGCGAAAGCCGACTACGCCTTCGTCCTGAGAGCTCTGCAAGTGCGCATGGCCATCGACGACATCGCCTCCACGGCACAGCTCAACCACTGGGGACGGATCTTCCTGGACAAGCTGTCGAGCCGCCTGGCCGTCTGCGAGGACGACCTGACGGAGGCCGATCGCACCGGCCCCGTCGCGAAGCTCGTCGCCGATCACCGCGCCCTGTGGCGCGTCAGGCACGTCGTGCCGGACGGACCGGGCATCGCCCGACTCGCCGACGCCTACCTCGCCGGCGAGGCGAAACTCACGGGGTCCACCCTGGACCACCGGATCGCGGAGGAACCCGTGCCCGGTGCGTCGGATCGCGCGCCGCTGTTCAAAGCCCAAGCCCTCGGCCTGGCGACCACCCACGCGGACCCAGCCGATCTCGCGTGCGCGGCCGGCGACGTCGAGGCGGCCACCGCCGCCTATCGACGACGCCTGGAAGCCGACCCCGATGACGAACAGGCGTGGGCCGGTCTCACGCTCACCCTGAACACCGCTCGGCCAGAGGTCGCCCGCGCGCTGCACCGGGAACTCCGGACGCGTGCCGTCGATCGCCCGGACCCGGTGCGGCTGGCCGGGTGGTCGGCGGGCTGAGCGGCGTCACAGCTGCATCGTGTCGATGTCGCAGTTCGCTCGGATGAGCTTGGTGGCCAGGACGGTCGTGGGGTGCTTCTCGCCCAGCACGAGGCGGAGCTTTTCGACCGTCCTGGCCTGCAGCGCCGCGGACTCCTCGAGCCCTCCCAGGTTCCGCAGGTCGATCGCGAGGTTCAGCGCCGCGGCCAACGTCGACGGGTGGTCGCCGCCCAGCACCGCGGTCGACCGGGCCACGACGTCCTCGTCCATCTCCTTCGCCCGCGTGTGCTCACCGAGCGCCGCCAGGTCGCTGGCCAGGTTGGTGGCGCTGACGAGCGCGAACGGGTGATTGCTGTCGAAGATCCGGTGCAGCGTGCCGGTCACCGACTCGTTGAGGTCACGCGCCCGCTCCAGCCGGCCCGCCAGCCGGTAGTTCACCGCGAGGTTCGTCGCCGCGATGAGCGTGTGCGGGTGCTCCGCGCCCTGGATCTCCACGAAAAGCTGGTGGCTGCGCTCGGCCATCTCCATGGCACCGGTGATGTCGTCGAGGTGCCGCAGGTCGACCGACAGGGTCATCAGCGACGTGATCGAGTCGAGGTGCCGTTCGCCGAACCTCCTCCGGTACCGGTTGTAGCACTCCTGGGCGAGCACCCTCCCGCCCATGTGATCCCCCGTCCGGCACCGGGTGACCGCGAGGTTGCGAGCCGTGCCGATGGTGTGCGGGTGATCCTCACCCAACAGCTCCCGCTGTCGCGCGAGCGTGACTTCCTGCATCGCCCGTGCCGCCTCGTAATTGCCGAGTTCACGCAGATCCGTGGCGAGCGCGCCTTGCGAGCGGTGCGTCCACAAGTGGTCCGAGCCCAAGACCGCCAGACGTCGATCGAGCGTGTCGACATCAAGCCGGTGCGCCCGGTCGAAGGACCCCACGAGCCGGTAGCAGCCCGCGAGGTTGTGGGCGTAGCGCAACGTGTTCGGATCATCGTCACCGAGCACCCGGCACGCCCGCTCGTAGGCGTCCTCCTGCACCGCCAGTTCGTCGTTGAACCGGCCCTGCGAGCGCAGGTCGGCCGCGACGGTGTCCATCATGCTGATCACCTGCTCGTGGTCATCGCCGACCGCCGCGCGCAGCATCTCGTAGGTCCGGTTGTTCATCAGGGTCGCTTCCTGCGCCTTGCCCGCACGCCGCAACCCCGCCGCGTGCAGCCGGCGCATCTCCAGCGTTTCCAGGCTGTTCTCGCCCAGCATTCCCCGCCACACCTCGACGCCGTGCTCGGACAGGTCGATCGCACCGTCGTAGTCGCCGCTGGCCAGCAGGTACTTGACGAAGTTCGTCATCATCGCGCGCGCCCAGGTGAACTGGCAGTCCATCGCCTCCGACGCCATCACGTGCGGCAGCAGCTCGGCGTACCGCTGCCAGTTCGCCGCGTCCTCCGCCACCTGGGGGTCGCCGCTGACCAGCAGCACGTGCACCGCGTGCCGCATGTTCTCCCGGTCCTGCTCCGGCAGCCGATTCTTGACCGCCGCCTGCACCAGCCGGTGGAGCTGGATGGTGTTGCTGCGGTGGTCGATCTTGGCGAGGCTGTACTTCTTGATCTCCCGGATGGCGCGGTCGAGCTTGATCGGAACGGCCAGCGCTTCCGCCAGCTCCGGCGGCACCGGCACGTCGCGCACGCCGCGGAACAGGGGCAGCGAGATCGGCTCCGCGCCGAAGAACGCGCAGATCTGGAGCAACTGCAGCGCCGCCGGGTGGTCACGGCCCAGCACGCCCAGCGGCACGTTCCACGCCGCCGCGACGGGGAGCTGGTCGTCGTTGGACGAGCCGGCCTCGACCAGCTCCGACCGGTTGAGCCGCAACAGCTCCAGGTACTCCGGCACGGGCATCCCGGTCTGCGCGCGCCACGCCGCGGCCTGCTCGATGGCCAGCGGCAGGTCTCCCAACGCCTCTGCCAGCTCGTTCGCCTCGGCTTCATCCAGCTCGCCGCCACGCCGGTGCAGCAGCTCGATGCTCTCCGCGCGGGTGAACAGGTCAACCTCGACGGAGTGCGCGTAGCCGCTCCAGTCGGAGTTGCGCGAGGTCACCACGATCTGGCCGGAGCCGGTCGGCAGGAAGCGGCGCAGCTCCTCGGGTCGCTCGGCGTTGTCGAAGACGATGATCCACCGCGAGTACGGCCGGCCGCCGGCCAACGCCTCCAGCACCGCTGGCACCGCCGCGTCCGCCGACCCCGCCGGCAGGTCCAGTCGATCCGCCAGCTCCACGAAGCTCGTCTTGATCTGCGCCGGGTGCTCGGCGGGCACCCACCACACGAGGTCGTACTCCGACTCGTGCCGGTGGAGGTACTCCACGACCGTCTGGGACTTCCCGACACCGCCCATGCCGTGCAGCGCCTCCGGCAGGACAGCGGTTGCGCCGCCCTCGGCCAGTCTTCGGCGCAACTGCTCCAACAGCGCTTCCCGGCCGACGAAGTCCTTGTTGCGCAGGGGTACTCTGCCCCACACCTGCGGTCGATGGTCCGGTCCACGCTGTTGCTCACGCCTGCTCATGTCGCCTCCTGCGGTGGACACCCCCGCTGTGCCCCTTTGGCCCCCGTGCCCGGCATCGAGCTCCGAGCGCAGCGCGGCGAGGCGCTTCGCCCTGGGCATGTACGGACCGGACAAAGCGCGGAACACCGCTTCCTGCACGCGAATGTGGCGCAGGTTCTCGGGTGAGATGTCGGGAAGTGCGGTTTCGGGCTGGTCGAGCGCGGTGGCCAGATTGCGCAGCACGGTCGCGCCCGGCACGGCGTGCTCGGCCACCAGCCGCGCGACGCGCACCGTGTCTGCCCGATGGGCGCCCGAGAGCAGTTCCTCGCGCACACCCACGTGGAAGTCGTAGAAGACGTCCGGCGGACCCTCGCCACGGTCGCGCACCAGCAGTCCGCCGAGCAGTACCTCCGCGAGCACGGTCAAGCCCGCCTTCGGCAGCAGCACGCGCTGCACGAGCTTCATCGTCGGCAGGTCCAGTGGCGCGGCGGCGAGCAGCCCCGCCAGTTGGAACGCGGCGGAGGAGGCGACGGTCCGGAACTCCAGGACCCTCTCCCGTGCGCTGAGCGACTTGTCGGGCCCCGAACGCGGGCGGTACGCGGGCGGCGCGCCGTGCAGCGGGTGGACGAGCGCCGCGGTGGTCTCCACCCACTCCGAGCCCGCCGTGCTCAGCAGCCGGGCCCACCCGGTGAACCAGGAACCGGACAGCTCCAGCACGGGGATGGCGGTGGCACCGCGCTCGGCGCTGTCGGGGAACGCGAAGTCCGGCTCCGCCGGCGAGATGCGCAGTTGACCGTTCGGCGCGCCGGAGTAGCGCGCGGACAGCCGGACACGCCTGGCCGCGAGGCCGGTCCAGTGCCACAGGCGCTGTTCGAGCATCTGCACCACGGCCACCGGCATCTTCTGCGACCACTGGTACAGGACGTGCTCGGCGGCGCCGGTGTACCAGGCCGTGCCGACGGCGTCGGTCAGCACGAGGACGAGCCGCCTGCCGGTCGGGTCGGCGAGCCTGAGCCAGCTCATCGGCCTGGCCTCGGCGGTCTCGGCGCGCAGCACCAGGTCCGAGGGTGACCGCACGGAGAAGTCCGAGTGGTAGAGCCGCACGTCGCGGAACGCGCCCTGGTGCATGAGCAGGTCCCGGAACTCCTGCGCGGTTTGCTGCCAGATCGACATGGACGCGGACCGGTCGACGACCAGGGCCACCTCCAGCGGCTGCCACTGCGTCGGACGGGTCTCGGGCATCCACAGCCTGTCCTGCGCCGCGCGGGCGGCGGTGGCCTCCTCGTCCAGTTCCTCGTCGCGCGGAGACCGCGAGCCGCGCATCAGGGGTCGCAGCGCGCGTGCGATGCGCCTGCGGTCGGGCAGGGCGGGAATCGTCGGCCACGCCGAGGACGCCGCCAGGGTCGGGCCGGCGGCGTCGGACGCCCGGCCGTTGATCGCGCCGGTCGAGTTGATCGTCCACTCCTGGAACCCGTCGGCTGCGGGCCCGCCGTTGCCTTCCCCGGACTCGTCGTCGGTCGTCGTGCCCTCAGGTGCGCCGCCGCCGCGCCCTGAGGACGTGTCCGGTCCGCCTTCGGCGGTTGTCGGCGGCGGCGGGCGACCCAGCGCGTGGTCCGGCGGGGGCAGCGACTCCTCACCCCTGAGCACCAGCGCGAGCCACATGGCGTCGCGCAGCTCGCGCAGCAGCAGGCCGCTCGTCGGAAGGTGGCGGGTCGAGTCCGTTCGCGCGTGCGGCGACTGGGCGACCGCGGCGCGGACCCCCGCCCAGCCCTCCACGTCGTGCTGCGGCCCGACCATCACGACTCGGTGGACAGCGGGTGCCAGATCGACTTCAGCAACTCGTCCCACTCCTGGTCCTGTCGGTACTCCCCGGAGGTGGCGAGCTGCACGGCGAGGTGCACGGCGTTGAGCAGCTGGTCGGACGCCAAGCCGCCCACCTGCCTGCTGTGCTCCAAGAAGTGGTCGATGAGCCCTTTGAGCTCGACGCCCTCGGGTGACCCGAAGTGGGCGGCCACCATCTGCCCGAGCTGGTCGTAGTTGGGCGGGTCGACGTGGAGCTTCAGGCAGCGGCGCATGAACGCGGGCGGGAACTCGCGCTCGCCGTTGCTCGTGATGATCACGACGGGGAACTCGCGGCACCTCACGATGCCGCCGACGACGTTCGCCGTGCCGCCGTGGTCGTTGGTCCGCACCTGCACCTCGGGCCGCCCGCCACTGATCCGCACCAGCTCCGGGATCTCGTACTCGCCCTCCTCGAAGACGTTGAGCAGGTCGTTGGGCAGGTCGATGTCGCCCTTGTCCAGCTCGTCGATGAGCAGCACGCGAGGCAGGTCGTAGGGCAGCAGGGCGGTGCCCAAGGCACCGAGGTGGATGTAGTCGCCGATGTCGGCGTCGCCCGCCCGGTCCCGGTCGCCCGCCCCCGTGGCCTGGACGCGGCCGATGGCGTCGTAGGTGTAAAGACCGTCGCCCAGACGGGTGCGGCTGGTGACCGGCCACCGCAGCACCGGCCCGAGTCCGAGTTCCCTGGCCACCAGGTACGACAGGGTCGACTTGCCGGTGCCTGGGTTGCCGGTGACCAGCAGCGGACGCCGCAGGCTGATCGCGGCGTTGACCATGTCAACCTCGCGCGGGTACGGGATGCGGCGCACGGTGCGCGCGTTGCCGACGTGGCGGTCGGCCTCGCCGCCGTCGTCTTCCGGGCGGAAGGTCGTGCCCTGCCCGGAGAACCGCCGCCACGGCGGGGCCGGCGGCCAGTCCCGCACGGGTCGCGACGCTTTCTCGGCCGTGCCGTGGTAGACGTGCCAGCGTGGTGTCGTCGGCTGGAGGGTGGCCGTGTCCGCATTCATGCAGCCGAGACTCCTTCCGGTGCCGTCGGGTCGATCGGCACCACGATCCGGTCCGGGTCGTCGTAGAGCACGGTCAGGGCATGGCCGCAGTGCGTGCCGCCCGGTCCTTCCGCGAAGGCCTCGGTGCGCGCCACGCGGATGCGTTCGAGCAGGCCGAGGTGGTCGCCGTCGTGGAGCAGCCTGCGCGCGGTGTCCATGAACACCGAGTCGCAACTCTCACGGTGCCACAGGATGACCGGCACCCCGGCGCGCAGCCCGACCGCGACCTCGTCGCGGCCGGAGAACTCGGCCCGCGGGGGTGAGCTGAGCACGAGCGACACCGCCGACGGCTTCCGGGAGAACGCGGCGATCAGCTCGCGCAGCGCCTCGGGGCTGTCGTCCCGACCCCAGCAGCCGGATTCCTCGGCGATCACACCCGCCTGGTCGAGCTGCGCAGCCAACTCGGCCCAGCGCGTCTTCCACTCGCGGTGCCACTGGCGCTTGCCCATCCGCTCCAGGCTGCGCACCACCACGGGGTAGCGACAGCCGAGCAACTGCGGGATCTTCGTGTCGGTCTCCCACTTCCACTGGTCCACGTCGAGGTTGAGCATCTCCGCCGACAGCACGAACTCGACGTGGTAGACCGGGTCGAAGTCGACCCAGTGGCCCTCGATGTACTCGATGAGCATCGCGACCGTGTGCTTGATCGACTCCAGGTCGCCGACGTGCTCGAACGCGCGCATCGGGTACCAGCCGTCCTGCATGCCGAGCTGCCGCCAGTGGACCAGCTCGAAACGGTCACCGGAAGCACCGACCCGTTGCAGCGAGAACACCAGGAAGCCGTAGTCCTTGAGCGGTTTCGTGAGCGGCGCGCGGGCGTTGCGGATGTCGCGCCGGACGGCGGCCAGTTCGTCGGCCAACCCCATCAGCTCGGCTTGCAGGCCCGCCCAGCGGTGCAGTTCCAGGGCGATCTCGGGGCGTGCCTTCGCGGCCAGGTGCTCGATGAACACCAGTGCCTTGGGCAGGCCGTCCGGGCGCGCGTTGAGGGTTTCCAGCAGGCTGAACGCGTCGAGGTAGCTCGAGTTCTTGGGCAGGTGCGGCGCGGTCGGACCCGCGACCGCGCGGTACGCCTCGTCGACGTCCTCGACGTTCACCTCGCGCAGCAGCGTCAGCGCGGTGTGGCGGACGTCGGAGGACCACAGCGGCAGAACGGTCATGTCGAAGACCGCGTCGCGCACCTTGGCCATGTGCAGCGAACCCTTGTCGAGCCTGCCGACCACCCGGACGAGCGCGGACAGCCCCAGCGGGCGCTGGTAGCAGGCGGCGACGATGTCGTAGAGGTGGATGAGCGTGTAGCCGTGCTCCTCCACCGGGAGGACTTCCCCGAGTTCCTCGCAGAGCATTCTGACGACCAGGTTGCGTCCGTGCAGGTCGCCGAGCACCTGGATGAGGCTGAGGGATTCAACCAACTGCCATAAGACTCCCCGTTCGGGCTCCCTCGGTGTCCGCACGTCCGCGCCCCCTTGTGGTCGACCGCTATGCCGCCACACGTATCGTAAGGCCCGATCCCGTTATCCTCCCACTCCTTCGGACGTCATCCATTCGCGTGCCGCCCCTTCGGCCCGGCGAAGCGGAACCGAGTCGCCCTCCAGTTTGCGGAGCGCGGCGAAAAGGTCCCGGATGCCGTGCTCGTAGTCGCGGCAAGTCCGCACCAGTTCGAATACGTGCAGCCGGGCCCGCGGGTGGTAGCGGACGGCGCCTTTCACCGGGGCGGGCAGGAGTTCGAGGACCTTCCGCCTGCTCACCTCATCCTCGACGCTTGGCACCTTGAGCAGGGCCTCCACCAGCGCGGTCAGGTGGTCGACAGGCCACGCGACCGGCTCCGGGACCGGCTCCGAGGCCGACGGGGCGAATCGGTGGGCGGCCTTCAGCCACGCGGTCGCGTCCGCCTCCTTCACCGTGAAAGGGAACTTCCGGAACCGCCCCGGTTCAGCCGGCGGGTAGTGGCGGACCACGTCGTTGTAGAACGCGTCGGTCACGGCCAGTGTGACCGGTTCCGGAGAATTTCTGCATTCTTCCCGCAATACTGCGGAGTCCAACAGGCGACTCACGAGGATGATGGCGCTGCTCACCACCCCGTACTCCGTACGGCGCACATCGCCAGCGTGCAGACACAATCGGAGCCGAATGCGCGCGGCCGCCGCGGAAACCTCGTTGTGCTCACGCAGGCGGTCGGCCAAATGGCGCACCACCCGGTCGAGCACCACGACTTTCGACGTGGCTGCGGGTATCAGGATCAACGCGCCGTCGCCACCGTCCTGCCATTCGCAGGAATCCCACCGGACCGACGCCTCCGCGAAAGCGCCGCGCACTGCCCTGTTGAGCCCATCGTGCACCGCCGCCCGGTGGGCGTCCGTCCGCGACGGGTCGCCGTAGCGGTCCACGTCCAGCACCATGATCGTGTAGTGCAGCGGCAAGCGGGAATCATGCGACGACACGGACGACCACCTCGCCGGGAGGGTTGCGGAAGCGCGGGACCTCACACGGTAACGGCGTCACCGACGCGCACGTTAGCGTCGCCACCCGGCAGGAGCAGCCCGCCCGCCAGGCGCACGGCAGGCCGGGTGCGACCGGAAGCTGTGGAGGCCTCGCTCGTGGCGCGGCCCACGACGTCATGGTGGCGCTGGTCGAGCGGACGGCTCGGGGAAACGGCGCTGAGCGTCACCGCCAGCAACGGAGGTCGGCGGGCAGGTCGTAGTCGGTCACCTGGCGCCACTCCTCCGCGGCCAGGTCGCGGGCAGCGGATCGGCAGGCCAGGTCGAGCCACGACGCCTCGTTGACCGCCCACCGCGACACGGTGTTGTGCGGCGTCGCGGTCAGCAGCTCGCCCGTGGCGCCGACGCCCACGATCCCGGTGGCCTCCCAGGGTGCGACGGCGGATGAGGCACGGCTGGTCGGCAGCCGCAGCTCACCGAGCGTCGTGCCCGCGTCGAGGTCGATCAGGACCAGGGCACCGTCGTTGCGGATGCGGCCGACGAACGGCGTGCCCGGCACCCAGCTCAACGGGCGCGCGTACGGGGTGCCGCCGGGAACCGTTCGCAGCAGACGTGCCCCGGTCGCGTCTCGGATGTCCAGCGAACCGTCCTCGTGCGACACGAGCAGCCGGTCGCCCGCGTAGTCGACGGCTTGCGCGTCGGTCTGCAGCACGGACACGATCTCCTCCTCCTGCGTGTCCGCCACGGTCACCCGCACGACGCCGTCTTCGTGCCGGCCGGCCCAGGCCGCGTACCGCCCGCCCTCGCTGATGGCGGCCGGGCCGTCGACGGACGCCGTCGCGTCGAGATCGGTTTCCACGTTCCGGACGTACATCGCGTCGCTGAGGCGGCGCACCGACACGCCGCCGTACTGGCTGACGCAGACCAGGTGCCCGTCGGGGGTCAGCCGCGCGGCCCGCTCCCGGTTGCCCTGGCCTTCCAGCAGCCTCTCGGTGCGGTTGCCGCGGATCGCGTGCAGGCCGCAGCCGACCTGTTCGATCAACGCGGGCGTGCCGTCGGGCAACCAGGCGGGGAAGACGTCGGGCTTGCTCCCCTCGTGCGTCGCCGGACCGGGTGCGGGACCGGCGACGGACGTTCCCGAAGCCGAGCTGCCGTCGAGGTCGTGCAGCAGCACGTCGCCGTACCCGCCGACCAGCAGCGCACGTCGGCCGTCCGGTGACACGGCGAGCTGGGCGGCGGTGCCGGACCGCGGGCTCTCCGGCACCTCCAGGGTGCCGTGGTCCAAGCGCAGCCTGGACTGCTGGTCGGGGTCCCAGAACGACAGCGTGCCGCCCTTGGCCGTGACGAGCCGGTCGGAGGCGCCGACGAACGCCACGTGGTCGGCACCGCCGGCGCCGCGCAGCTGCCGCTGGGCCCGATCGTCGTCGCGCGCGGCTACCTCGGACACCCACAACTGCCCACCGCCGGCGGAGGCGATCCGCTCGCCGTCCCGTCGGATGGCCAGCACGTCCGGGGTGTACGAGCCCCCCGCGCTGGAGGCGTGCTCCGCGATCTGCGCGGTGGAGGTGTCGTAGACCAGTGCCCACCCCGCCAGGAAGCCCGTGAACGCGCCGTCGTCCGATGTGGCGGAGAGGCCCCAGCTGGGAGGCGCCAGGTACTCCTCCTGGCTGATGGTGACGGCCAGGTCGGCGAGTCGGAGGCGCTGCCAGATGCCCGCACCACCGGTCACCGCGATGGTGTCCTCGGTGGGAAAGCCGAGACCGTTCCAGTGGTGCGCCGACAGCGCGACGTCACCGTGCCTGGCTGTGGTCGCCGTGTCGAAGGTGGCAAGCCGCTGGGCCTCGGCCGTCGGCGAGGTGAGCACGGCGGCCGTCGTCCCCTTCGGCGACACCGCCACCTGTCCGGGTTGCTCCTGGTGCAGCGCGACGGGCTGCGTGCCCACCCGCCAGAGGACCGTGCGCTGGTCGTCCGTGGCCACGGCCACCTCGCCGTCCTCGCTCACCGCGACGTCCGTGACCGGCCGGTCGCCCAGGTCCGTCTCGGCGCTGTCGCCCGTGGCGGGGTCCCAGCGCACCAACCGGCCGTCCGCGGTGCCGGCGAGCGCGGCGCCGCTCGGCGAGGCGACGAGCGCTGTGACGGGCGAGGTCAGTTCGTGCTGGCCGACGAGCTCCGGGTGGTCGTTCACGGTCTGGAACAAGGCCGCGACGGTCTGCTGGTCGCGGTGGAGGCGATAGCCCTCGACGGCCAGCAACCGGGCGCGTGACGCGCTCGTGGACGAGGCCGCCACCGCCGCGGCGGCGAGCAGCCGCGCGGTCGACACCCGTGCCTGCTCGTTCGCGCGCTGCCCTTGCACGTAGGCGACCACACTGGTCGCGGAGGCGAGCACGAGCAGCACGACCAGCACGGTGATGATGACGCGGGTCCGCCGCCGGTCGCGCCGCAACCACCGCACGTGCGTCCCGACCAGCTCGTCCTTCTCCACGCCGCGCAGCGGGGCCGAGAACTCCGCGATGACGTCCTGCACCTGCGGGTCACCGCGGTCGAGCTCGGGCAGCGCTCGCAGGCCACGCAGGTCGATCCACCGCGGTTCGGCGGGCAGCACGCCGCGCAGGGCCGGGTGGGCCGCGTCGCTCGCCGAGTGGAAGTCGCCGGTCTCAGCGTCCCAGCCGAGGTTCCCGGCGGTGAGGCCGATGAGGATGCGCGCGGGCGAGCGGTGCGCCAACCACCATTCGATCTCCTTGCCCACCCACACCGACTCCGCCGCGTCCGGTGAGGCCAGCAGCAACAACCACTCCGACGAGGACAGCGCGCGTTCGATGCCCTGCCACAGGTCCGGGTCGGCGGCGAGGTTCGCGTCGTCGCGGAACACGCGCAGCGGCCGGTCCCGCCGACTGCGCCGCGCGAACACCTCGAGCTGCTCCTGGAACTCCAGGGCGAAGGCGCCGTCGCTGCGGTGGCTGTAGGAGATGAACGCGTCGAAGCGCGCCGGCTGGAGCTCGTCCACGTCTCGTTGTTACCGGACCGCCTCGTGCCAGGTGGTTGTTATCGTCCGCTGATCAACCTGATGGAGGAACGAGCGGCCCAACGGTGTGGTCGGCCGTCGACCCGCCAGACCGCGCTGAGCTGACCCGACCGATCGGCGAGTTCCTTCCCTCACGGCGCTGCCCGCAGGTGTCGCCGTGAGGCCGTGGTGCCGATCGCGGTCGCGATCCGTGCGCCAGGAGCCGCTCACCCCCGTCGAAGGGCTGACCGGGGCACTTCGACTACCCGAACTGCGGAGAGGACGCGCGATCGCGGGCGTCCACTCCCGCCCTATCGTCACCAGGACGAAAGAAGCGGGTCAAGCGCTCTTCACGCACTCGGCAGAACGGGCGGGTCGGCCGCGTGCGGCATTCGGCTCCACCGGTGGAGCCAACCGATCCCTTGACGGACGGAAAATTTCAACCAGGGTCATAGGGGCAAAAACATCTTACCAAGGAGACGCCGGATGCCCCACTCGCCCCTGCCGAAGCTCAGACGTTCCGCGAGACCCTGGCTGGCCATCGTGACCGCCCTCGGTCTGTTCGCCGCCCTGTCCCCGACCTCCCCACCGCCGGACGCCACCCCCGCGACCGTCGCACCCGAACTCGTCGCGGAGGTCCGGGCGGCCACCCCTGGCGAGCCCGTGCAGGCGTTGCTGATGCTCCCGAACGCCGACCTGTCCGGCGACCGCGACGAGCTCCTCGCCACCCTCCGCGACCACGCGGCCGACACCCAGGCGGAGGTCGCCGCTGCCATCGGCGAGACCGCGACCGTGGTGAACCGGTTCTGGCTCACGAACATGATGCTGGTCGAGTTCCCCGCGGACACCGGCACCCTCGACTCGCTCGCCGCCGTGCCCGGCGTGACGCAGCTCGTCCCGAACTTCGAGGTGCTCGCGCCCGAACCCGTCACGAGCAGCGCGGACGTCACCCCGGCCGCCGAGCTCACCTGGGGCCTGCAGAAGATCGGCGCGGCGCGGGTGTGGGACGAGCTCGGCGTCAAGGGCAGTGGCGTGCGCATCGCCACGCTGGACACCGGTGTGGACATCACCCACCCGGACCTCGCCGGGAAGATGGTGACCGACAACCCCTCCGACGCCAAGCACCCCGGCGGCTGGATGGAGTTCGACGCGTCGGGCAACCGGGTCGCCTCGGCGCCGCGCGACTCCGCCTACCACGGCACCCACGTGGCGGGCACCATCCACGGCGGCGCCACCTCCGGCACCGCGATCGGCGTCGCACCCGCCGCCGAGATGATGCACGGCTTGGTGATCCCCGGCGGCAGCGGTTCGTTCGCGCAGGTCGCCGCCGGCATGCAGTGGGCCATCGCGCCGGTCGACTCCGCGGGCAACCCCGCCGGGCGACCCGCGGACATCGTCAGCATGTCGTTGGGCGGCAACGGCTTCCAGGCCGCGATGGTCCAGCCGACGCGCGCCATCCGCGCGCTCGGCTCGTTCCCGGCCTTCGCCATCGGCAACAACTGCGGCACGATCGGCACGGCCAGCCCCGGCAACGTGTTCGAAGCCGTGGGCGTCGGCGCCACCGACAGCTCCGACAGCGTCGCGTCGTTCTCCTGCGGCGCCGTGGTGCGCAAGGACCAGTGGACCAACCCGCCCGCCGAGTGGCCGGGCAGCTGGGTCAAGCCGGACATCTCCGCGCCGGGCGTCGACGTGTACTCGGCCTCGCCGGGCGGCGGCTACCGGACCCTGTCCGGCACCTCGATGGCCACCCCGCACACCGCGGGCACCGTCGCGCTGATGCTGTCGGCCGCCGGCGACCTACCCGTGTCCGAAGTGGTGGACGTGTTGGCGGACACCGGGTTCTGGGACGACCGGTACGCCGGCGCGCCACCCGACACCCGGTTCGGCAGGGGCCGCATCGACGCCTACGAGGCAACGCGGTTCGTCGCGCTGGACTCGGGCCTGCGGGGCACGGTCACCAACGCCGCCTCCGGCTCGCCGGTCGCCGGCGCCACGGTCAGGATCGAGCCGGGCGGCCGCACCCTCGCCACCCTCGCGAACGGCACCTTCACCAGCAGGCTCGAACCGGGTGACTACACCGTCACCGTCGAGGCGTTCGGGTTCGGCAAGACCACGGTCCAGGCGACGGTCGCCCCGGACTCCTTCGCCGCGGTCGACGTCGTGCTCACCCCGGCGCCCTTCGGCCGGGTGACCGGTGTCGCCAAGCTCGAGGCCTCCGGGGCCGGGATACCCGGCGTCACGGTCGAGGTGACCGGCGTGCCCGCCGACCTGTCCGCGGTGACCGGCGCCGACGGCCGGTACACGATCGACGGGGTGCCCGCGGGCACCTACCGGGTCGCCGCCTCGTACCCGGCGTTCCGGGCGCCGGGCGAGGTCGAGGTGACCGTCGTCGCCGGCGAGGCGAGCACCGCCGACTTCGCCTTCGGCGTGCCGCCGCGCACGGTGGCGATCGTGGACAGCTCGCAGACGCGGGCGAACCAGTACCGCGACGTCGTGTTCGCGCCACGCGGGGTGGAGACCGCCTACTACAACTGGGACCAGCTGGACAAGGCGGCGCAGCACGCGACCGTCGTGCTCGGCTACGGGACCCTGACGGCGGACTACGACGCGGCGGCCTTCCAGGCGTTCCTGGACGCGACGGACGCCAACGGCACCGGCGTGATCTTCACCGACCACGCCTACACCACGGGCAACGGCATCCGCCAGCTGTCGAAGCACACCGGGCAGCCGGTGTCCACCGGCTCCGACACGGGTGGCGGCACGTCCGCCGAGTCGTACTACGAGGTGACCGCGGCGCACCCGATCTTCGACGGGTTCGCCGTGGGCGACCGCATCCCGCTCGACGACAGCACCCAGGCCAAGTGGGTGGCGTGGTTCGACGGGTACTCCGGCGGGGGCAGGCAGACCATCGCGAACCTCGGCCGGACGGTGGAGGGCGTGATGGGCGGCGGCATCGGCGTCGACCAGCGGGCCACCAACCGGCACGTGCTGCTGTCGCTGCACGGCGTGTCGGCGACCCGCGGACCCGTCGACTGGTCGCCCGAGGCGACCGACGTGTTCCTCAACGCGATCGACTGGGCCTCGCCCGCGCCGGACCCGAAGCAGCCCTACTACGCCCTGCACGACCTGAAGGTGTCGCCGGGCCTGGTGAAGGCCAGTGAGAACGTCACGGTGACGGTCCAGGTCAAGAACGTCGGTTCGGCGGCGGGCACCTACAGCGCGGCGCTCAAGGTCGGCGGCGTGGTCGAGGCGACCACACCGGTGCAGCTGGCGGCCGGCCAGTCCAAGACCGTCACGTGGACGGTCGACCCCGACCGGCTGGGCACGTTCACGGTGCAGGTCGGTCACCTGACCGGCTCGTTCCGGGTGCGCGCGCCGCGCGTCGACCTCGCGGTGTCCACTGTGGACGCGCCCGGCGCGGCCGCGGTCGGCCCCCTGGCCGGCGCGGTCGTCGAGCTGATCGCCGGCGGCCAGGTCCGCGGGCTCGGCAAGACCGACGGCGCGGGCAAGCTGTCGTTCGAGATCCCGGACCCGGTGGGCCGGTACACGCTCGTCGTGCGCAAGCCGACGCCCGAGGGCGGCGGCGACGCCTACCTGCTGCACCGCGAGATCACCGTGATCGACGACGACGTGATCTCGTTCGCGCCGCGGGTGCTCGCGGGTGGCACGCGGACGTCCGCCATAGGTGAGAACTTCGCCGTGCGGACGGACATCGCGCTCGACGCCGCCGACGCGCGGCACACCGGTTCGGTGTTCCTGCGCCCGTCGGGCACCGCGCCTCACGGGTACCGCTACGAACCGGGCACCCTGGTGGCGACGCTGGACCGGTACGAGGCCGTCACCGTGCACTCGGTGCGGCACCTCGAGCAGGACTGGTTCCTGCCGAGCACGAAGGTCACCGGGCTCGACTGGACCGCCCCGTACGACGTCACGTTCGCCTTCGGCGGCGCGGCGAAGGTCTCGCTCGGCGACGTCGTGGTCGGCGCCGACGGCAAGGCCACCGCGGACTGGTCGGTGACCGACGCGCACGGTGTGCCGTTCGCGACGGTGATGGCCTCCGCCGTGCGGCCGTTCCTGAGCCTGCCGGAGCGCGCGGCGCTCGAAGACGTCGAGGGCCTGGTCCGGGCGGCGGCGCCGAACGAGCTGAAGCCGGTGCTGCGCCTGTTCGCCCCGGACGGCACGCCCCTGCGGGCCGGTTCGATCAACTGGAACGCGCGGCCCTACGCGTTCACGCTCGAACCGGGCACCCCTGACGGGGCGTACCGGTTGGCGCTGGACGTGGACACCGGCGGCTACTCCGGTGACCTCACCGCCGAGTCGCGGCTGCGCGTCGGGCCGGAACCGGTGGCCGTGGTGTCGGTGACGGACACGCGCGGGACGTTCGTGCCGGGTGCGCACACGCAGTACGACGTGCGCGCGGTCAACAGCGGCACCGCCGGCTCCGGGCCCATGTCCTGGACGGTGCGCGTCGCGGCTGACCGGAGCCTGGCACCGAGCGACGTCGTGCTGCGGCTCAAGGTCGGGACGACGTGGCAACGCGTGGCGCTGGCCCGTGACGGCGGCGCCCTGACCGGTGTCGTCACGTCCGACGCGGCGGTGGACGCCGGCTCGGAGCGCACGTGGCGGATGTCGTTGTTGGTGCGCGCGCCCGGCACGTACCACGTGGCCGACACGTTCACCGGCGCCGGCATCTCCGTCACCAACGCCGACGACCTGGTCGTGGCCGAGCCGGCGGGCGTCAGGTAAGGAGACCGTCCGGTCCCGCGGCGTTGCGGCCGCGGGACCGGACGTCACGCCCGGCTCGTCGAACAGCGTCCGAAGCGACGTGCGGTGACCGGAATCCGCGACCCTGCTCGTGCCCGGCACCACGGCATGCCAGGGCCGTGGGCCGCCGAGACCGGCCCTGGCGGACCTAGCCGCGTTCGCGGCCGGTCGACCCTGGCCAAGCTGGACCGGGTTACTGCGGAGACCTTCGAGCACTTCGGCGACCTGCTGTCGACTGCGGGAGGAACGCGGGAGGCGAGGGCTGTGACGCTCGACGCCTCCCGCCGGTCACGGCCGGCTTCGCGCTGATCCCCGAAGGCAGTGGCACGCCGTCCCCGACGCCGCGCCGGTCCTGGTGGTGCGCCCACCCACCGACTCCATGACCGAGGACCGCGCCGTCCCGGATGATCGGCGATGCCGGTCGTTCACGGCGATGTGATCATCGCGTTCCCGCGAAGGTGGTGGTCACCGGGTACGGTCGGGGTGTTGTCCGTTCGCGGGCATGGTGTGCCGGGAAGTCTGGTCGGCGACGTGTTCCACCGACCTCTCAGGAGCCGCCCGTGCCGCGCGCCACGACCAAGCTGTTCGACCGGGGCACCTGGCCCGAGGCCAAGCGGATCGCCGACATCCTCCGACTCGAGACCGTCGGCGGGGTGATCATGCTGGTCGCCGCGCTGCTGGGGCTGGTGTGGGCGAACTCGCCCTGGGCTCCCGCGTACGAGGCGTTGCGCGGCTTCGAGTTCGGCATCGCCTCGCTGCACCTCGAGCTGAGCGTCGGGCACTGGGCGTCGGACGGGCTGCTGGCGATCTTCTTCTTCGTCGCGGGCCTGGAGCTCAAGCGCGAGTTCGTGGCCGGTGACCTGCGCGATCCGCGCCGGGCGGCGGTGCCGGTGGCCGCCGCGTTCGGCGGTGTGGCGGTGCCGGCCGTGTTCTACACGCTGGTGAACCTGGGCAACCCGGACGCCGCGTCCGGCTGGGCGATCCCGACGGCCACCGACATCGCCTTCGCGCTGGCCGTGCTCGCCGTGATCGGCCGGAGCCTGCCGGCGGCGCTGCGGACGTTCCTGCTCACCCTCGCCGTGGTGGACGACCTGATCGCGATCGTGATCATCGCCGTGTTCTACACCGACGACCTGGCCGTGGCGCCGCTGCTGGCGACCGCCGCGCCGCTGGCGCTGTTCACCGTGCTGGTGCAACGGCGGGTGCGCTCGTGGTGGGTGCTGATCCCGCTCGCGGCGCTGACCTGGGGTTTCATGCACGCCTCCGGTGTGCACGCGACCGTGGCGGGCGTGCTGCTGGGCTTCGCCGTCCCGGTGATCCGCCGCAGCGCGGGCGAGGGCCCCGGCCTGGCCGAGCACTTCGAGCACCGCTGGCGACCCCTCTCGACGGGGTTCGCGGTGCCGGTGTTCGCCTTCTTCGCCTCCGGGGTGTCCCTGGGCGGGCTCGACGGCCTGGTGTCGTCGCTGTCGGACACGGTCACCATCGGCGTGGTGGTCGGTCTGCTTCTGGGCAAGCTGGTGGGCATCACGGCCGCCACGTGGTTGGTCTCCCGGTTCACCAGGGCCGAGCTGGACGGCGACCTGGCGTGGGTGGACGTGGTGGGCCTGGCGGTGCTGGGCGGTATCGGGTTCACCGTGTCGCTGCTGGTGGGCGAGCTGGCGTTCGGCGAGGGCAGCAGGCCCTACGACGACGCCAAGATCGGCATCCTGCTCGGGTCCCTGCTTTCCGCGCTGGTCGCCACGGTGATCCTGCGGGTGCGCAACCGCGTCTACCGGCGCATCCACGAGGAGGAGACCCGGGACGAGGACCGCGACGGCATCCCGGACGTCCACCAACAAAATGTTATTGACTAACTCTTGTTAGTGGCTAACACTATGACGCGTGGTCATAGTGGTCGGCGCGGGTCCCACCGGTCTGGCAGCGGCGTGCGCGCTGCGCCTGCGAGGCGTGCGGGTGCGGGTGGTGGACGCGGCGCCAGGGCCGGCGACCACCTCCCGCGCACTGGGGTTGCAGCCGCGCGGCAGCGAGGTGCTGGAGCGGATCGGCGCGTTGGGCGACCTGCCGGCACGGTCGGTCGGCATCCGCCGGGTGGTGGTACACGTCGGGGGTCGGCGGTCGGGCGAGCTGCGGGTCGGCCGGCCCACGGCGCTGGTCCGGCGCCCCGGCCTGCTCGTGTCCCAGGCGGAGGTGGAGGCCGGGTTGCGGGCGCGGCTGGCGGACCTGGGCGTCGACGTGGAGTGGGGCGCCGCGGTCACCGGCCTCGCCCAGGACGAGCGCGGAGCGGTGCTGTCCACGGCGCGGGGCCCGGCGTCGGCGGACTGGGTGGTCGGTTGCGACGGCGCGCACAGCGCGGTCCGCAAGGCGGCCGGCATCGGCTTCCCCGGTGTCCCGCTCGTCGAGGGCTTCGTGCTGGGCGACGTGCGGGCGGAGTTGCCGCTGCCCCGGGACGCGGTGGGGGTGTGGGTGCGTGGTGGCGAGATGTTCTCCGCGTTCCCCCTGCCCGGCGGCGTGTGGCGGTTCATGGCGCCGGCACCGGGCACGTCGGTCGAGGACGTCCCGGAGTTCCTGACCCGTGCCGCGCTGCGGCACGCCGGGGTGCGCGTCGAGGCCGGGAGCGGGTGGGTGTGGGCGTCGGTGTTCCGCATCCACCGGCGCCTGGCCGAGACCTACCGGCGCGGTCGGGTGCTGCTGGCCGGCGACGCCGCGCACATCCACAGCCCGTTCGGCGGTCAGGGCATGAACACGGGCCTGGGTGACGCCGAGAACCTGGCGTGGCGGCTGGCGCTGGTGGTCGCGGGCCGCGCGGGCGACCGGCTGCTGGACGGCTACCAGACCGAGCGCCGCCCCGTGGCCGAGGAGGTGCTCGGCGCCACCAGCGGCCTCACCGGGCTCGTGCTGGGCGAGTCCCCGGTGGCCCGGCTGGTGCGCGACCGCGTGCTGTTCCCCCTGATGTCCCTCCCGCCGGTGGAGAAGGCGATCTGGGAACGGGCGTCGCAGCTGAGGACGAGCTACGCCCGGTCGCCGTTCGGCCGGCGCCCCCAGGTCGGTGACCGGGTGCCGGAGTTCGCGGTGGGCAGCGGGTTCGGCTGGACCCTCGCCTCACCGCGCGACGACGGCTTCGCCGCGGTCGCCCGCGACGCGCTCGGCGAAGTCCGGCACGTGCGCCGCGACGGCGAGGCGCTCCTGGTGCGACCGGACGGCCACCTGGCTTGGCGCGGCGAGTCGGAGCCCGACGCGTTGCGCCGGGCCTTGGCGGTCATGCTTGACCGGTGACCACAGGAGAGGGCGGGCCCGCGGGCGGGCTGCGCGCGCAACGCAAGGCACGCACCCGTCGCGCGATCCAGGAGCACGCGCTGCGGCTGTTCCTGGCCCAGGGCTACGAGCAGACGACGGTCGAGGAGATCGCCGCTGCCGCGGGCGTGTCGCACATGACGTTCTTCCGCTACTTCCCCACCAAGGAAGCCGTGGTCGAGGACGACGACTACGACCCGTTCATCGCCGAACTGGTCCGCGGCCGGCCCGCCGGAGAGGGTCCTCTGGAAGCGCTGCGCGCGGCCCTGCGCGCCGGGCTGGACGCGGTGCTCGACACCGACCGGGACGCCGTCTACGCCCGGACCAGGCTGATCGTCACCACCCCCGCCCTGCGCGCCGGGCAGTGGCGCAACACCGCCGCCACCGCCGACCTGCTCGCCGGAGCGCTCGCCGACCGCGAGGGGCAGGTGGTCGACCTGCGGCTGCGCGTGATCGCGGCGGCGGCCACGGCGGCCCTGACGACCGCCCTGACCGCGTGGGTGGAGGGCGAGGGCGCCGACGACCTCCGCTCACTGGTCGACGAGGCGTTCGCCGCCTTGGCCTCGGGACGTTAGGCGAGCGTCTCCTCGGGAGAAGTGTGGTCGACTCGCGGCGGTTACCGCCCTCCGCGAGTCGCCACACCATGATGCCCCAGAGCCGACCGTTCGGAGCTGACGAACACCTGACGTTCGGGGTCAGCCCAGCGGGGTGAAGTTGCGCGAGGCGACGAAGTCCGGCCGCGGCCGGCTCGCGGCGAAGGGATCGACCAGGGCGTTCTCGACGCTGTTGAACACCAGGAAGATGTTCGAGCGCGGGAACGGGGTGATGTTGCTGCCCGAGCCGTGCATGCTGTTGGAGTCGAACAGCAACGCCGACCCGGCCGGGCCGGTGAACTGCTCGATGCCGTGCGCGTCGGCCAGCGCGGTGAGGTTCGCCCGGCTCGGCACGCCGATCTCCTGCTCCTTCAACGACGACCGGTAGTGGTCGTCGGGTGTCGCGCCGGCGCACGGCACGAAGGTGCGGTGCGCGCCGGGCATCAGCATCAGCCCGCCGTTGAACGGGTAGTTGTCGGTCAGCGCGATCGACGCGCTCACCGCGCGCATCAGCGGCATGCCGTCCTCGGCGTGCCAGGTCTCGAAGTCGGAGTGCCAGTAGAAGCCCTTGCCGGTGAAGCCGGGCATGAAGTTGACCCGGCTCTGGTGCACGTAGACGTCCGAGCCGAGGATCTGGCGGGCCCGGTCGAGCAGCCGGGGGTCGGCGGCGAGCCGGGCGACCAGTTCGCTGATCCGGTGCACCTCGAAGATGGAGCGGACGTCGTCGGACTGCTTCTCCACCACGGTGCGCTCGTCGGCGCGCACGACGGGGTCGGTGCGCAGCCGGCCCACGGTGTCGCGGAACACGGCGACCTCGTCGGGGCTCAGCAGTCCTTCGACGGTGAGGAAGCCCTTGGCGTCGTAGCCTGCCACGGTCTCGGCGTCGAGCGGCCCGGAGGCGTCCCCGCCCCAGACGACGGGCTCGGTCCGGGCGATCGGCTCCGCCTCGACCGCCGTGCGGGTCGGGTACCGGTCTGCGGTGGTGGTCGCGGTCACGCGTAGGTCTCCTCATCGGACGGCGGGTTCGCCGGGTCGTCGCCGTTCCCCGGTTCGGCAAGGCGGATCAGGGGGTACACGCCGCGTTCGTCGTGCACTTCCCGCCCGGTGACCGGCGGGTTGAACACGCAGATCGCGCGGATGTCGGTGGCCGGGCGCACTTGGTGGCGCTCGTGCCCGTCGAGCAGGTAGAGCGTGCCGGGCCGCAGCACGTGGACTTCGCCGGTCTCCTTGTCGAGCAGTTCACCGGTGCCTTCCACGCACAGCACCGCCTCGACGTGGTTGGCGTACCAGAAGTCGTTGACGGTGCCCGCTTTCAGCACCGTCTCGTGCAGCGAGAACCCGACCCGGTCACCGGCCAGGATGATGCGCTTGCTGCGCCAGTTGGGCGTGACGACGTCGCGGTCGGTGCCGTCGAGGTCGTGCAGGGAGCGCACGATCACGAGAGCCCTCCCGCGGTGACGCACTCCCGCACGGAGTCGGCGAGCACGGCCAGCCCTCGTTCGAACTCGTCGTCGGCGATGGTGAGCGGCGGCATCAGCTTGACCACCTCGTCGTCCGGGCCCGAGGTCTCCACCAGCAGGCCGCGCCGGAACGCCGCGGCCGCCACCCGACCGGCCAGCCCGGTCTCCTCGAACGCCAGGCCGCGCGCGAGCCCCCGCCCCTTCGCGGAGCTGCCGGGCACCGCGGCGACGATGTCCCGCAGCACCCGTTCGGCCTGCTCTCCCCTGGCCTTGGTGCTCTTCTCCAGCGTGTCGTCGGCCCAGTACTCGCGCAGCGCCGCGGTGGCGGTGACGAACGCCGGGTTGTTGCCCCGGAACGTGCCGTTGTGCTCGCCGGGCTCCCACACGTCCAGGTCCGGGCGCACCAGGGTGAGCGCCATCGGCAGCCCGAACCCGCCGATCGACTTGGACAGGCAGACGATGTCGGGCACGATCCCGGCGCCCTCGAAGCTGAAGAACGGGCCGGTCCGGCCGCAGCCCATCTGCACGTCGTCCACGATCAACAGGATCCCGTGCGTGCGGCACAGCTCCGCGAGACCGGCGAGCCAGTCGAATCGCGCCGCGTTGATGCCGCCCTCGCCCTGCACGGTCTCCACGATCACCGCGGCGGGCGCGTTGAGCCCGCTGCCCGCGTCGCTCAACAACCGCTCGAAGTACAGGAAGTCGGGGAACTGCCCCTCGAAGTAGTTGTCGTAGGGCATGGGCGTCGCGTGCACCAGCGGGATGCCCGCACCCCCGCGCTTCATCGAATCACCGCTGACCGACAGCGCGCCGAGCGTCATCCCGTGGAAGGCGTTGGTGAAGCTGATCACCGACTCGCGGCCGGTGACCTTGCGGGCCAGCTTGAGGGCCGACTCCACCGCGTTGGTGCCCGTGGGACCGGGGAACTGGATCTTGTACGCCAGCCCGCGCGGCTGGAGCACCACCTCGTCGAACGCCTCCAGGAAGTCGCGTTTGGCGGCCGTGTGCATGTCCAACGAGTGGGTGATCCGGTCCTCGGCCAGGTAGTCGAGCAGCGCCTTCTTGAGGACCGGGTTGTTGTGCCCGTAGTTGAGCGCGCCCGCGCCCGCGAAGAAGTCCAGGTAACCGCTGCCGTCCTCGTCGTAGAGGTGCGCGCCGAGCGCGCGGTCGAACACCACCGGCCACTTGCGGCAGTAACTGCGGACCTCGGATTCGAGGCTGGCGAAGATGCTCACGTCTCTCCTGGTGTTCGAGTGCGGGACGACCCCGGCCACGGCCCGAGGCGGTGCAGTTCTTCGGCTTCGTGCGGCTCGGGGAACAGGTCCGCGGTGAACAGCGGCTCACGGGTGTGCCCGACGCCGTGGTCGCGCGCCAACCCGGCGAACAGCCGGATGGATGCCGCGTTGGTCGCCGTGACCGTCGTCTCGACGAACCGCGGGCCACGACCGACCAGGTCCTCCAGCATCGTCCGCGCGACGCCGCGCCCCCGGTGCCGTTCGGCCACGCCGACCTGCCAGACGAACAGCGTCCCCGGCGCGTCCGGGCGGGCGTAGCCGGTGACGAAGCCGACGACCTCGCCACTCACCCGCGCCACCACCGACGTGGCCGCGAAGTCCCTGGTCCACAGCAGGTAGGCGTACGAGGAGTTGACGTCCAGCACCCCGGTGTCGGCGGCCAGCCGCCACAGCGCACCCGCGTCGTCAAGCGTGGGTCTCCCCGTCGAGACCGGTGGCACGGCGTCGGACTCGAGCACGCCGCGTTCTCTCCTCGGTTCGGCGAACATGCTGCCGGAACGTAACAGCCGCCCCGGCGGCGCGGGCGCCGCTCGTGACACCTGTCAGGAGACCGCAAGGTTCGT
Source organism: Actinosynnema sp. NPDC037264 (assembly GCF_055603705.1). NCBI lineage: Bacteria > Bacillati > Actinomycetota > Actinomycetes > Pseudonocardiales > Pseudonocardiaceae > Actinosynnema > Actinosynnema sp. NPDC037264. The sequence goes on from NZ_JBVJVK010000014.1 coordinate 80,201, forward strand.
AGTCCACTTTGGACTCGTCGCATGAGGAGAGACTTTCTCTCTGCGCGACAAAGGTTTTCTCCAGTTATTCCACAAAAGTCACCCGCTCGGTGTTGACGCTTTGCCGGTGACTTCTCTAGGGTCGCCGAGTCCGCCCGCCGCGTCGCGGAGCGGTGGACCGTCCTGTCGTCGAAGTTGGGAATCCCACTTCGTGTTCTCATCACACTTGTCCCGCCGCCTGTTCCTGGTGGCCGGTATCGGGGCCGGGCTCGCCGCGACCGGTTGCAGCACCGTCGACCTGTCCGCCCAGCGCGACGGCGGGAACCTGCTGGAGCGCCTGCGCGCCACGGGCGAGGTGCGCGTGGGCTTCGCCAACGAGGCCCCGTACGGCTACGTCGACCGCCGCGGTGAGCTCACCGGGGAGGCGCCCGAGGTCGCCAAGGCCGTCTTCCGCAGGCTCGGCGTGCACAACTTCGTGCCAGCCCTGTCGGACTTCGGCGCGCTCATCCCCGGCCTGCGCGCCGGGCTGTTCGACGTCATCGCCGCGGGCATGTTCATCACCCCGCCCCGGTGCGAGCAGATCCTGTTCTCCGACCCGGACTACAACGCGCCCGAGGCCGTCCTGGTGCGGCGCGGCGACGTCGGGCGGTTCACCGCGCTCGAGGACTTCGTCCGGGACGGCACGGCGAAGCTCGGGGTGCTGCTCGGGAGCTTCGAGGTCGACATCGCGGCCGGGTACGGCGTGCCCGCCGACCGGACGGTGACCTTCGCCACCCAGGCCGGCGGGATCGACGGCCTGCTGGCCGGTCGCGCGGACGGCTTCCTGCTCACCGCGATCTCGCTGCGCGACGCGATGGCCCGCCGGCCGGACGCGGAGGTCGAGCTGACCGAGCCGTTCGTGCCGGTGCTCGACGGCGTCGAGCAGTACGGCGCGGGAGGGTTCGGCTTCCGCCCGGACCAGCGGCGGCTGCGCGACTCGTTCAACGCCGAGCTGCACGGGCTCAAGCGCAGCGGCGAGCTGCTGGAGATCGTCCGGCCGTTCGGGTTCACCGAGTCCGAGATGACCGACCTCACCGCGGACCGGCTGTGCCGGCCCGACCGGGCCTGAGGGGAAGGGTCACCCCATGTCCACGGGTTTGTGGCTGCGCCTGCTCGACGGGCTGCTCGTCACCCTGGAGCTGACGCTGTTCGCGGCGGTGCTCGGTCTGGTGTTCGCGTTCGCCGCCGGGCTCGGCCGGCTGTCGGCCAACCGCCTGGTGCGCGGTGCGGCCCTGGCCTACACCGAGGGCTTCCGCGGGCTGCCGGCGCTGGTCGTGCTGTTCTGGCTCGTGTTCGCCCTGCCCGGCCTCGGCCTGCAGCTGGAGCCGCTGTTCGCCGGGGTGCTGGCGTTGTCGCTCAACATCGGCGCGTACGGGGCGGAGGTCGTGCGCGGCGCGGTCCTCTCCGTGCCCGCCGCGCAGCTCGAAGCCGCCACGGCGCTCAACTTCACGCCGTGGCAGCGGATGCGGCTGGTGGTCCTGCCGCAGGCGCTGGTGGCGATGGTGCCGCCGTTGGGCAACCTGCTGGTCGAGCTGCTCAAGGCCACCGCGCTGGTGTCGCTGGTCTACCTCCAAGACCTGACGTTCCAGGGGCAGATCGTGCGTGCCGCCACCGGTGACACCGCGGCCACGTTCGGTGGCCTGCTCGTCGGCTACGGCGTCATCGCGCTGGTGCTCACCCGGCTGGTGAAGCTGGTCGAACGACGTGCGGCCGACTCGTTGGGCCGAACCACCGCTCACCGCGGGCCGCACGTCGGCCCCCCGGCCGCCGAGGGGGCGCGATGACGTTCGACTGGCAGGCCGCGTGGGACGCGGTGCCGCCCTTGCTGCGCGGCCTGGCGACCGCGCTCCAGGCCGCCGCGTTCGGCTACGTGATCGCGCTGGTGCTCGGGCTCGCGTTCGCCTTGCTGCGCCGCAGCACCTTGCGCTGGGTCCGGCTCCCGGTCGGGTTCTTCGTGGAGTTCGTCCGCTCCACGCCGTTGCTGGTGCAGTTGTTCTTCCTGTTCTTCGTGCTGCCCACGATCGGCGTCGAGCTGTCCGCGATGGCGACCGGCGCGATCGGCCTCGGCCTGCACTACGCCGCCTACACCTCGGAGGTCTACCGCGCGGGGATCGACGGTGTGCCCGTCGGCCAGTGGGAGGCGGCGAAGGCGCTGAGCCTGTCACGTGGTCGCACCTGGACCAGGGTCGTGCTGCCGCAGGCCGTGCCCAGGGTGGTGCCCGCGCTCGGCAACTACGCCATCGCGTTGTTCAAGGACACACCGCAGCTCACCGTCATCACCATCGCCGAGGTGCTCAGCGTGGTGAAGGCGGTCGGCTCCCAGAACTTCCAGTACCTCGAGCTGATCACCGTCGCCGGGCTGCTGTACCTCGTCACCGCGCTGCTCATCGCGTGGCCGGTGCGGGTCCTGGAACGCCGGTACCGAAGGGAACTCGCATGACCGCGGAGCTGATCACGTTCGACCGGGTCGGCAAGCGCTTCGCCGACGCCGTCGTGCTCGACGACCTGTCCTTCGGCGTCCGCGCGGGCGAGAGGGTCACGCTGATCGGGCCGAGCGGGTCGGGGAAGACGACGATCCTGCGGATGCTGATGACCCTCACCCGCCCCGACAGCGGCACGATCACCCTCGCCGGTGAGCCGCTGTTCCACGAGCGGCGCGGCGACACCCTCGTCCCCGCGGGCGAACGGCACCTGCGGGCGATGCGCCGGCACACCACGATGGTGTTCCAGCAGTACAACCTGTTCCCCAACATGCGGGTGCTGCGCAACGTGACCGAGGCTCCGGTGCACGTCCTCGGGCTTCCCGCGGAGGAAGCGGAGGAACGCGCCCGCGAGTTGCTGGACGTGGTCGGGCTGGCGGGCAAGCTCGACGCCTACCCGTCGCAGCTGTCGGGCGGCCAGCAGCAACGGGTCGCGATCGCCCGCGCCCTGGCCATGCGGCCGGACGTGCTGCTGCTGGACGAGGTGACCTCCGCGCTCGACCCCGAACTGGCCGCCGAGGTCCTCGACGTGCTGCGTGACGTCGCGCGGACGTTCGACGTGACCATGCTGTGCGTGACCCACGCCATGAAGTTCGCCCGCGACGTGTCCGACCGCGTGCTGATGTTCAACGAGGGCCGGATCATCGAGTCCGCGTCACCGGACGAGCTGTTCGACGCGCCGAAGCAGGAGCGCACCCGGCAGTTCCTGCGCTCGGTGATCGACGAGTCCTGACCGGCGGATCGCAAGGTTCTCGTCAGGTCCACGTCGGGGCGTAGTGGGAGGATCGTCGGGTGGAGGTCGGTGACGGCGCGGTCGTCCTGGTGGTCCGGGACGACGACTCGATGTCGCCGGTGGAAGTGGCGCGGTGGCTCCAGGAGCGCTTGGACGGCTGGCCCCCGGAAGACGTCGTGCTCGTGGGCGTGGTCGCGGGCGAGCTGTTCGACAACGCGGTGAACCACGGCTCGGCGCCCTACGTCCTGGAGCTCGACCTCGACGAGTTCGGCGAGACGATGCTGGTCACCGTGCACGACCGCGCCCGCGACCGGGCCTCGCGGTGGCGGCGGTCGGCGGGGCTGCTGCTGGTCGACGCGCTGTCGAGCCGGTGGGGAGTGCTCTCCCGGGACGGGACCACCACCGTGTGGGCGAAGTTGGACTTCGAGGACTGACCTCACGTGCGGCAGCACCTCCGCCGCCGCGAGCCCGGACGCCCACGCGGGCAGCTGCACTTGAAACCAAATTTCCAATCTGTTTTTATAGTCGCAGCGGTCGGCAGGCGATCGCCACCGTGGAAGGGGTCCGATGCCGCCCGCGCTCTCGTCCGAGGAGAAGGCCCGGATCACGGCGCTGTTGCTGGACACCGGACACCGGCTGTTCACGACGGTCGGCCTGCGCAAGACCACGTTGGACGAGCTGATGGCGCCCACCGGGGTGGCGAAGAGCAGCTTCTACCTGTTCTTCGACTCCAAGGAGGCCCTGTACCTGGAGCTGATGCTCCGGCAGACCGCCGAGGTGAAGCGGCGGGTCGTGGACGAGGCGTTGCTCGCGGGCTCCGACACGCGCGACGGCCTGCGCCGGTTCCTGCACGCCACCCTGCACGAGCTGGCCGTCAACCCGCTGTGGAGCAGGCTGACCAGCCACCCGGAGGAGATGCGGGCGGTCGCCGGCAAGCTCGACCCGGCGCGGGTCACCGCGTTGGCGGACAACCCGGTGACCGCCGTGTCGGAGTTCGTCGCCGACCGCCGACGCGCCGGCGACCTGGTGGACGTCGACCCGGCCGTGATCATCGGCGTGCTGCAGACCGTCCTGCTGGTGCCGATGTTCGCCGACCGGCTGGGCGACCCCGCCCTCCGTCCCGAGATCATCGACCTGCTGGTCGACATCGTCGCCGCGGGTCTCACCACCCAGGGGGAATCGACGACATGACCAGACGAGCCGTGATCGTGGGCGCCGGCATCGCGGGCCTGAGCGCCGCGTTGCGACTGCGCCAAGCGGGCTGGGAGCCCGTGGTGGTCGAGCGCACGCCGGGCCGCCGCTCCAGCGGCTACGCGGTGACGTTCGGCGGGCTGGGCTACGACGCCGCCGAGCGCATGGGCATCCTGCCCGAACTCGACGAGCACCACATCACCCCCGACGAGATGCACTACGTGCGACCGGACGGCTCGACGAGGTTCACCGTGCCGGGTGAGACCGTGCGGGCGCTGCTCAGCAGGCGTGCGTTCAACATCCTGCGCGGCGACATCGAGGACGTCCTCTACCGCGCGGTGCGCGACGACGCCGACCTCCGCTTCGCCACCATCGTCACCGCGATCGAGCAGCACCCGGGCGGTGTCGGGGTGACCCTCAGCGACGGCTCGACCGAGACCGCCGACCTGCTCGTCGGGGCCGACGGCCTGCACTCCCACACCCGGTCCCTGGTGTTCGGACCCGAACGCGACCACCTGCTCGACCTCGGCCACGTGGTCGGCGTGTTCATGATGGACCGGCGACCCGACTTCCTCACCGAGGGCGCCACCGCCAGCCTCACCTCGCGCGGCCGCACCGTCGCCGTCATCAGCCTCGGCGACGACCGGGCCGCCGCGTTCTTCGGCTTCCGCACCGACGACGTCGCCCGCGACCTCGCCGCCGGACCGCACACCACGCTGCCGGAGGTCTTCGGCGACCTGGGCTGGCTCGTGCCCGACCTGCTCACCCGCCTGCGCACCGCCGACTCCGTCTACTACGACACCCTCAGCCAGGTCGTGCTCGACCGGTGGAGCGACGGCCGGGTCGTGCTGCTCGGCGACGCCGCCTGGTGCGTCACCCTCTTCGCCGGCTACGGCTCCTCACTGGCCGTCGGCGGCGCCGACCTCCTCGGCACCGCCCTGGAACAACAACCCGACATCACCACCGCCCTGGCACGCTGGGAGGCCGAACTGCGCCCGGAGGTGCGCCGCAAGCAGAAGCTCGGCCGCCGCGTCAAAGGGCTCTACGCACCCGCCGACCCGTTCCGGCTGTGGCTGCGCGACCTACCGCTGCGCACCGCCGCGCTGCCACCCGTGAGCCGCCTGCTCAAGCGCCGACTCCAACTGGCCGGCTGACCACCGGGCCGTGGACCCTGGAGGTGGTGGTCCGGTGGAGCCGGGGAACGAGGTCGCCCGGCGGGTCTCCCCCTGGGTTCACCGGGTCGGCGGCGCGGGGCGGGCGTCCCGCACGGCGAACGGGGTGCCCTGCTGGCAGGTGGTCGCCTGGCCGGGCTGCGCCACGCCCTCCACGACGACATCGGCACCCGCTCGCACCACCTCCGGGTCGGCGCCGAGCAGGAGGAACTGCCCGGTCTCCGTCGCCAGGACCAGGCAACCGGCCTCCACCCCCGCCTCCACCCGACCGCGCAGCGTCACCTCGGCGCGGGCAGGGGTGGAGGTCTCCGTCGCGGTGGCGGGAGCCGAGGTCGGTGAGCTCTCGCAGACGGGCGGCGGCATCAGGTCACCGTCACCGGTCGCCTCGACCATCGCGTCCAGCGTCGTCTCGCCGGCGCGCTCGAACACGAACGTCAGCGGCACGGTCGTGCCGGCGAGCACTTCCCTCGTGAAGTCGACGAGCCGCAGGTGGTAGGCGGAGGCGGCGCCGGCCGTCGCGCCCTCGGCGGGCACCTCGATGCGGTCCACCGGCTCACTCGTCCCGTCGCAGTCCCGGTCGGCGTGCAGTTCGACCCGCGCCGCGGCATCGCTCCGCACCGCCACCAGGGCGTCCGTGTGGTCCGCACGGCTGAGCAGCGTCAACCAGACCGTCGCGTCGTCACCGGGCCGCCAGCGGTGCTCCGGCGGAGGTTCGACCACAACGTTGCGCAACTCGACGTCGCCCACCTGCCCGTTGGACCCGATCGTGCCGCTCTCCAACTGGCGCTGGGGCTCACCGCAGGACACCACCGCCACCGCGGCCGCGGCGACGACGGTTCGCAGAACAAGGGCTCGCAGACGGTCCATACTCGACGGCTACCCACCGGCGACGCGCCGCAACACCTGTGCCCCACCGTCAGGTAATCGCAAGGTGAACCTGACGACAACCTTGCGATCCAGCCGGCTGCGGGGTGACTTGCTGACGATCTCCTTGCGGTGCAACGCCGATCCGTCCGAGCACGGGAACGGGAACCTAGCCTCGGAGGTGACCGGACCACCGAGCGACGGAGGCGACAGATCGTGATCGACATCGACACCACGGCCGCCCGGGCCATCGACGAGCTGACCGCGGCCACCGGGGTCGGACGTCAGGGTGGACTGCGGATCGCGTGCGCCGACCACGCGGACGACCGCGATTTCGAGTTGTCCATCCAGCCGCACCCGGCGGTCGACGACGTGGTGGTCGTCCGCGACGACGCCCGCGTCTTCCTCGACCCCCGCGCCGCGCGGGCGCTGTCGGGCAAGGTGCTCGACGTGCGCAGGCGCCAGGCGGGCCGGATCCACTTCGGCGTGTACCCCCAGGCTTGAGAGGAACCCGGGCACCACGCACGTGGTGATCCGGGCCGTACCTTCCAATCGGCTTGCGTAGTGCCGCCGCGGCGCGATCCGACGCGGCGGGCCGGCCGCCCTGACCCGACAATCGAGGCATGACGCTCTCCGTGCTGCTCGTCGAGGACGACGAACACATCAGGCAGGCCCTGGGGCTCGCGCTCGACGACGAGGGCTTCGCCGTCACCGACGCGGTGTCCGGCGAAGACGCCCTGGACCTGTTGCGGACCACCACGTTCGACGTGGTGCTGCTGGACCTGATGCTGCCCGGCGTGGACGGCTTGGAGGTCTGCCGAACCCTGCGCTCCCAGGGCGACCTGCCCATCATCATCGTCACCGCTCGCACGGACGCGAGCGACGTGATCGCCGGGCTCGAAGCCGGCGCCGACGACTACGTCACCAAGCCGTTGATGGCCAGCGTGCTCGCCGCCCGCATGCGCGCCCTGTTGCGCCGCACCGGCCGACAGGACGAAGTCCTGCGCCTGGGCGACGTGGAGGTCCAGCCCGAGGTCGGCACGGTGCTGCGGGCGAACACGGAGGTGCACCTGACCCGCACCGAGTTCCGGCTGCTGGTGGAACTGGCCTCGGCGGAGGGCCGGGTGGTCAGCCGCGAGCAGCTGCTGCAGCGGGTGTGGGGCTACGACTACTTCGGCGACACCCGGCTGCTGGACGTGCACATCCGTCGCCTGCGCCGCAAGGTCGAGCACGACCCCGACGACCCGAAACTGATCGTCACCGTGCGCGGCGTGGGCTACCGGGCCGGCCTCTGATGCTCCGGCTGTCGTTGCGGTGGCGGGTCGCCCTGGTCCTCGGCGCCGGTTCGCTGCTGCTCACCAGCGCGATGGCGGTGCTGGTGTGGAACCTGGCCTCGGGGTACATGCTGCGCCAGCGCGAGCAGAGCGCCACCCGGCAGGCCGAGGTCAACGTCCGGCTGGTCGACGAGGCCCTGCGCACCGGCTCCGACGCGCTCGAAGAGCTGCTGACCGGCCTGACCACCGGCCCCGACTCCACCGTCCTGCTCTACCGGTCGGGTCAGGTGCTCACCAGCGGCCGGCAGATCGATCCGCAGGTCCTGCCCGAGGAGCTGGTCGACCTGGGCCGCCGCGGCGTACCGGCCTCGCAACGACTCGTCGTCGACGGCATCCCGGTGCTGGCGGTGAGCCTGCCGATCAGCTCCACCGACGCCGCCTACGTCGAACTCGCGCCCCTGGTGCAGCTGGACAGCACCTTCCGCTTCCTCAGCATCCTGCTGATCACCGGAACCGTGGCCAGCGGGCTGCTGGGCGTCGCGCTGGGCTCGTGGGCCAGCGGCCGCGCCCTGCGTCCGCTGACCGAGCTGACCAGGGCCGCGTCCCGCATCGCGGGCGGCGACCTCAAGGCGCGCCTGCCCACCCAGACCGACCCCGACCTGGCGCACCTGGCCACGACGTTCAACTCCACCGCCGACGCGCTGGAGGAACGGGTGCTGCGCGACGCCCGCTTCGCCGGCGACGTCAGCCACGAGCTGCGCTCACCCCTGACCACCATGGTGAACGCGGCCGAAGTGCTCCGCCGCCGCCGCGCCGAGATCCCCGGCACCGCAGGCCGCGCCCTGGACCTGCTCACCTCCGAGGTCGACCGGTTCGCCCGCACGGTCGTGGACCTGCTGGAGATCTCCCGCGCCGACCAGCAGGCCGACGACACCGACCTGGAGCTCATCGACCTCGCGTCGTTGGTCGACAACGTGCTGGAGTCCCGTCCCGGCACCGAGGTCCCGGTCCGGACGGAACCCCCCGGCCCCCGGGTCCTCGGTGACCGCCGCCGCCTGGACCGGGTGGTGAACAACCTGCTCGACAACGCCGAGCGCCACGCCGGTGGAGCGGTGCGCGTCGCGGTCCGGTCCCACGGCGGCCGCGCCAGGCTGGAGGTCGACGACACCGGGCCGGGCGTGCCGCCCGAGCTGCGCGACCGCATCTTCCACCGCTTCGACCGCGGCACGCGGGCGGGCAGCCGCGGCACCGACACCGGCAGCGGCCTCGGCCTGGCCCTGGTCGCCCAACACGTCCACCGGCACGGCGGCGCGGTGTGGGTCGAGGACAGCCCCGGCGGCGGCGCCCGCTTCGTCGTGGAGCTCCCGGAGGCACGCCGGTGAAGACCTCCCCCGCGCTCGGACTGACCGCGTGCGCGGTGCTCACGCTCTGCGGCGTCCTCACCGCCTGCGGCGTCACCGCGCAGGACGAGCCGCAACCGCTCACGACCTCCACGGTGGCGCCCGTGCACACGCCGACCGTCACCCAACGTCCGGACCCCACGGCCCCCGCACCTGCCTCGTCGACGACCGCGACGACGCCGGTCCCGGCCACGCCGACCCGCTGACCTTACGTGCCGCGGCGACCTTGCGGTTGCCTTGCGAGGTCCGCCCGGCCGTTTAACGCCTCGTCACCCGGGAACGCTCGGACGGGAGCGGTGCCGCTCCACCACGGCGACAGCGCGCACCGCGAGTGCGCCCCAAGGCCCACCTCGGCGAAGGAAGGGGCAGGCGATGAGCGTGGCGTCACGGCAGACCGGGGACCGGGGGTTCTTCGGACATCCGCGAAGCCTCGCGCACCTCTTCGGCGTGGAGATGTGGGAGCGGTTCTCGTTCTACGGGATGCAGGGCATCCTGACCATCTACCTCTACTACTCGGTGGTCGAGGGCGGGTTGGGACTGCCGGAGGCCACGGCGACGAGCATCGTCGGCGCCTACGGCGGGGTGGTGTACCTGTCGACGATCGTCGGCGCCTGGGTGGCCGACCGCCTCGTGGGATCCGAACGCGTCCTGTTCGGCAGCGCGGTCCTGATCATGTTCGGACACGTCGCCCTGGCCCTGGTGCCCGGTTTCCTCGGCGTCGGAATAGGGCTGTGCGCGGTCGCGCTGGGCAGCGGAGGGCTGAAGGCCAACGCGACGGCCATCGTCGGCTCGCTGTACGCCGAGGGCGACGAACGGCGTGACGCCGGGTTCTCCCTGTTCTACCTCGGGGTGAACGTCGGTGCGTTCACCGGGCCGCTGCTGACCGGCCTGGCCCAGGAGGAACTGGGCTTCCACTACGGCTTCGGGCTGGCCGCCGTCGGCATGGCGATCGGGCTCGCCCAGTACTCGTTCGGCCGGCGGAAACTCCCCGAGGGGGTGAACGTCGTGCCGAACCCGCTGCCTGCCGGCCGCCGGCCGTTGGTGGCAGCGGGCGCCGTCGCGGTGGTGGCCGCCGTGGTCGCGCTGGTGGCGACCGGTGTGGTGCGGCCGGACAACCTCGCCACCACCGCGGTCGTGGTGATCCTGGTGGCGGCGCTGGCCTACTTCGCGGTCATCCTGTCCAGCAAGAAGATCACGGGTGTGGAACGCAGGCGGGTGGTCGGCTTCATCCCGATGTTCCTCGCCAGCTTCGTCTTCTTCGCGCTCTTCCAGCAGCAGTTCACCGTCGTGGCGATCTACGCCGACCAGCGGCTGGACCGCACGTTCTTCGGCTGGGAGATGCCGGTGTCGTGGGTGATGGCGATCAACCCGATCTTCATCATCGTGCTCGCCGGGGTGTTCGCGGCCCTGTGGACCAAGCTCGGCCCGCGGCAGCCGCCCTCGCCGGTCAAGTTCGCGCTCGGCACGGTGTTGATGGGGGTGGCGTTCCTGCTGTTCCTCCCGGTGGCCGGTGGCGCCGCCAACACGACACCACTGCTCGCGCTGGTCGTCATCCTGCTGGTGTTCAGCGTCGCGGAACTCCTGCTCTCACCGGTCGGGCTGTCGTTGTCGACCAAGCTCGCACCCGCCGCGTTCCGCACGCAGATGGTGGCGTTGAACTTCCTGTCGATCGCGCTCGGCACCGCCACGGCGGGTTCGCTGGCCAAGTACTACAGCGTGGACGACGAGGCTCCGTATTTCGCGTTCGTGGGCGGCACGGCGGTGGTGTTGGGTGTCGTGCTCGCGGTGGCCAGTCCTCACATCCGCAAGCTGATGAGCGGCGTCCGCTGAGCCGGGAGCCGACGACGGCGTGGTGACGTCGGACCTGAGCGCCCACATCGTCGCCGTCGTGCCGGGCTTGCCCGGTGCAGGCATGGGGTCGGTCTCCTCGCGGGGTCGGCCGGCCCGCCGGAAAAGGCAGCGGGCCGGCCGGGTCTCGACTGATGCGGGGGTTACGGCGTGACCGAGAGCAGGTGGGCCTTGAAGCCCTCGCCGACACCGGGCTCGGGCGTGCCGGCCCAGTCCTTGATGAGCACCGCGCCCGTGGTGCAGCCCCACGGGGTCCAGGTCCAGGCGAGGTAACCGATGTGGTTCGCGTCGGCCCAGTCCGCCAACCGCTCCATGTAGTCGTAGCCGCAGTTGTCCTGGCCGAACTCGCCGAGCACGACCGGCACCTGTTGGGCGACCGGTGCGATCTGGGTGTCCCAGCAGGTCTCGGTGACGCAGGCGTTGAAGCTGTAGGCGTGCCACGACGCGGCGATGTTGTTCAACGGGTCGGTCGGCTTGTGCGCCAGCCACTCCCGCATGTCGTTGGCCCACTCCAGGCCGCCCAGCATGAGGACGTTGGTCGCGCCGGTGGCGCGCACGGCGTCGACCAGGTCCTGCATGCCGGCGGTCTCGTAGGAGATGCCGGTGCAGGCGCCCCCGTCCCGCCAGCACTGCCAGCCCAGGGTCTTGTCCCAGTTGGCGGCCATCTCGGGGTACGGCTCGTTGAACAGGTCGAAGACGACGGCGTCGTTGCCCTTGAACGCGGTCGCGACGCCGGCCCAGAACTGCGGCGCGTACTTCGCGTCCGGCATCGGCTTCTGGCACAACGCGTGCTCGTCCTTGCAGTGCCAGTCGGGACCGGTCGTGTAGGCGCCCCAGGTCCAGTGCAGGTCGAGGATCACGTTGATGCCGTTGGCGACCAGCAGGTCGACGTAGTCCTTGACGGCCTGCTGGTAGGTGGCGCCGCCGGGCGAGCCGTGGACGCCCAGCCAGCACTCCTCGTTGAGCGGGACCCGCACCGCGTGGATGTTCCAGGTCTTCATCGCGTCCACCGACGCCTGGTCGACCGGACCGCCGTCCCACATGCCCTTGCCCTGCACGCAGGCGAACTCGCTGCTGGAGCGGCTGACCCCGAGCAGCCGGTACGGCACGCCGTCCGCCGTGACCAGCTTGTTGCCGGTCACGTGCAGTTCCGGCGCCGGCCCGTCGACGGGCGGAGTGGTGGTCGTCGTGGTGGTCGTCGTCGTGGTCGGGTCGACACCGGTGCACGCGGCGCCGTTCACGGCGAAGCCCGTCGGCTTGGCGTTGGCGCCGCTGTAGGAGAAGTTCGCTCCCGCCGACACGCTGCCCTTCGCGGCGATGGTGCCGTTCCAGCTCGCGTTGGTCACGGTGATCTGCTTGCCCGACTGCGACCAAGAGCCGTTCCAGCCGTGTTGCAGGGTCTGGTTGCCGGCGTAGGAGTAGGTCAGCGTCCAGCCGTCGACCGCCGACGAGCCGAGGTTGGAGATGGTGACGTTCGCGCCGAACCCGCTGCCCCAGTCGTTGGTGGTGTAGTCGACTCGGCAGGCGAACGCCGCGTCCGCGCTCCCGCCGCTCGCCCACGACCCACCGGCCGCTGCCACCAGGGCCGTGCCCGCGATGGACACCACGGCGCCCAGCGCGGCGATCGAGGCACGACGTTTTCTGGTTTTCTCGAACATCTGCACTCCTTTGTGCGAGTGACACCTGGTCCGCCACCGTGTGGTCCGGAAGCGGTTTCCGCAGACGGAAGAAGAGGGACGCCCGGTCGAAGATGGCTGTTCCCGACCGCGCGCCCACCGACGAGAACGAGCAGGAAGGGCCGACGGGGCGGTGGCACCGGAATCGACGGCCTTGTTCCGCAGCACCCTTTGACAGCCGAGGGCGGTGCAGCGATCAGCCGAACCGGAGTCCGACGAGCGGCCGTGAAGAAGTCGACTCCAGCACGCGGGGACGCGGCAGAGCGACCGGCCGGGAGGCCCGATCGGTGCCCTCACCGGGGACTGGATCGGATTCCGCGGTGACGGAGCGGTAGCCGATCCAGCGCCACAGGGCGTCCACTCGTCCGCCGGCAGGCACTTCCGGGTCGGCGACGACCTCCGGCACGGCGCCTCCGGCTAAGCGCGAGCGCCGGCCGTCCTGCGGGTTCGAGCGCGTCATGGTGGCCCACTTCCTCGTCGATCAGCGGGGAGTCGGAGCCCTCAGATAGTTACTCAGGTAGGTGAACTAAGTCAACTCCACCGGCGTACCAGGAGGTGGCACCTGCCTAGGGGAAGCCGCTTGAGCGGGATATACCCGCAGGTCAGCGCTTTGTTAGGCAACTTGAAATGCGGAACTGGAGCGACGAGCGTGGTCGCCTTGATGCTCGGCGCAGGACCCGCGATCGAGGACACCGGCCGTGACGTCACCGCAGTGCGCGGACGTGCCGCGTCGGTCCGGCCCTGCGGTCAGGTCTGCGCTGCTTCCCTCTCGGTTCGACCGCCACCCGCTCGGGCGGGCGCCGGCCGCGCCCCGCCCTCGGAGCGGCCGTCACCGGGGATCAGCTCGCTCTGCAGCACGAGAACCGCCCCGCCGATCGCCGCCGCGTCCGATCCGTTGACCGACGGCATCACCCGCACCGGGTGCGCCTCCCGGGCGAACACCCGACGGTCCAACTGCTCCTGGATCACCGCCTGGTAGATCGAGCCCGCCACCGCGAAGCTCTGCCCGGACAGCACGATCACGTCCAGGTCGAACAGGGTTGCCAGGGAGACCGCGGCATGACCGATGTAACGCGCCGACCGCTCGACGAGTTCACGGGCGTCCGGGTCGCCGGCGTTGGCCGCCGCCACGATCCGGGCGAACTCGGTGAGGAAGTCGTCACCGGTCGGGTCGAGCGCCAGTCGTCGGGCCAGTGCCGGGATCGCCAACGCCTGCCGGACCAGCGCCGACGGGCCGGCGAAGTTCTCCAGGCAGCCGACGTTGCCGCACGGGCACTCATCACCGTGCACGTCGACCGAGATGTGGCCGATCTCCGCGCTGTTCGACGAGCTGCCCCGGTACACCTCGCTGGCGACCACCACCCCGCCGCCGATCCCGGTCGCCATGTAGATGCAGCCATAGGCGCTGCGCGGGTCCACCGCGCCCATCCAGTACTCACCGATGGCGGCCGCCGCGGCGTCGTTGTCGAGCAGCACCGGCAAGCCCAGGCTCTCCTCGAGACCTCGCGCGACGGGGTAGCCGTGCCACTCCGCGGTGGGGTACGGCGTCAGAAGCACACCCGCACGCCGGTCCTGCGGGCCGTAACTGACCAGGCCGGCCCCGAGCACCTTGGCGCGCTCGACGGCCGCCGTCGCCAGCAGGGCGTCCACCTGCGCCGCCACCATCGGCAGCGCCCGCTCCGGCGGCATCGACGCCACGCCCTGGAACGAGGTCCGGGCCACCGGCCGCCCGGCCAGGTCGACGACCACGATGACGCAGGTGTTGCGCTCCAGCTGGATCCCCACGCTGTAGCGGGCCTGCGGGTTCAGCTGGACCAACGTGCGCGGCTTGCCCCCCGTCGGCGCACCACGACCGGCTTCGACGACCAGACCGTCGCCCAGGAGCTCGCGCACGACCTCGGAGATCGTCGCACCGGTGAGACCGGTTGCCGTCGCGAGCTCCACCCGGCTGATCGAGCGCGCCGCCCTGATCACGTCCAGGACCAGCCCGCGCGTCTTCGGCCGGTTCGCCCAGACCGGGCTCCTCGCCACGGTTCCCTCCCAGTCCCAGCTTCGTCGGACCACATCATCCATCGGGCTCATCCGGGCCGTCGTCGATCACGGTCCGCCGACAACCCCACCTAGCAGCACGTTTAGCTATCATAACGAACTTAATAAAGCACGGGCACGCGGCCGACCCGGCGGAGACGACCGGGCGGCGGCACGCGGGGTCGGACGCCGTCAGCGCTCTTGCACGCTCACCTCAGACGGATCTACGTCTTCTTCGTGACCGAGACCAAGTAGCACCCGCCTGGGTGCACCGGGACCATTGCGCGCATGACAGCGAACGCGCCATCGGCGGCACAGGGGTGCGTCTTCTGCGCCATCGTGGCGCGACAGGCCGAGGCCAGCGTGGTGCACGAGGACGAGACCGTCGTGGTCTTCATGGACCTGAACCCCGTCACGCCGGGCCATCTGCTCGTCGTGCCACGCAAGCACGCGGCGGGCCTCGAAGACCTCGACGGAGCCACCGGCGCCCACGTTTGGTCGGTCGGTCACGACATGGCGCGAGCCTTGCGCCGCTCGAACCTGCGCTGCGAGGGGATCAACGTCCTCCTCTGTGATGGCGAGGCCGCCTTCCAGACGGTCTTCCACTTCCACCTTCACGTGATCCCCCGTCACGCCGGAGACGGCTGGACCCTCAAGGCCGATCCGCCGGAACGCGAGAGGTCGCTCCTCGACCGCGACGCGCAAGCGGTCAAAGACGCCATCGCGTCGCCGGACTGACCGGTCACGTCCGCTCATGCCACCGAGCGACCAGCGGGCCGTGACCGAGCTGGGATGATGTCGGTGATGAGCACTCAAGCGGAAAGTGACCAGGCGAGCCTTCGGCAGCGGTTGGAGGCGTTGAAGCTGCCGGTCGTGTCGCTCCGACGTCACGGCTTCGTGATGCCGGCAGATCCGGGCGCGATGATGCGGGAACCCGAGGCAGTAGGCGTGGGTCCCGACGGTACGGCCTTCGCCGTGTGGCCTCACCGCGATGGCGGCAACCGGAAACAGGTGACCTGGCACGTTGGCGGCCGGCGGAGAGTTGTCGGAGCCGTCGACGTCGAGACCGACCTACAGGTGCGTTTCGTGCAACCGCTGCCCGGGGAGCGCGTTCTACTGGTGGCTGCCCGGGCCGGCAGGTTCGGCGAGGTCAACGCGGAGGTGTGGACCAGCAGCGGCGAGCTCGCGCACAGCGGTCACCTCGGTGACGCGATCGAGGAGCTGCTGACCACACCCGAGGGCAAGGTTTGGGTCGGGTACTTCGACGAGGCGATGGGCGGGAGTGGGCCGGAGGGGCACGGGCTCGCCCGCTTCCGGGGAGACCTGACCGCCGAGTGGCTCTATCCGCTGGATGCCGGTCTGCCCTACATCTCCGACTGCTACTCGCTCAACGTCGAAGGTGAGACCGCCTACTTCTGCCCTTACACCGAGTTCCACGTCCTGTCCGCTACCGGCTCGCAGGTGACCGATTGGGGACCCTCCCCGTGCGAGTCGGCTCACCACCTGCTGCGACGCGGTCCGGACCTCGCTCTTCTCCGCGGCACGGGCCCCGAGTACGACGTCGCGACGTTGCTGCGGATCAGCCGCGACGGGGTGCACCAGGAAGGCGGGCGATGTCGTGTGGTCCTGCCCGACGGCATGGAGGCCCGCCGATTGCGTTACACCGGCAGAGGCGATGTGCTGCACGCCTTCCTCCGATCGACCTGGTACTCCATAGACCTGGACGGTCTGGGCGCGGCAGCGGGCCGCCCCGGCGCGTAGTCGGCACAGCGTCACGGATGATCCAGCGGTGAACGCGACGGCCCGGAGCTTGCGGTTGATCGGGTACTGGCTCGGCCCTGAGGCGCCCGGGTGGCCCGATGTCCGGTCGTTCGTCGATCCCTCACCCGATGCCGCGCTGCGCGATCGCGTGGTGGCATACCTCCGCGGCGGGAGCGTGTTCGTCGCTGCCGCGGGCACGTCGGCATGTCGTCTCTGCGGGCGGATGAACGGTAGTGCGGAGCTGACCGACGGCGTTCGCTTCGTCTGGCCCGAAGGGCTCCCGCACTACGTCGAGGCCCACAACGTCAGGCTGCCGGCCGAGGTCACCACGGCGATGGACGTCGTCCCACCGCCGGTCGACGTCGCCGAGTTCGAGCGCCGCCTGCTCGACACGCACGAGTTGATCATCGACGCGGACTGGTGGCGAGACCTCAGCGGAAGCTGACGTCCGGGCGTTGACCCGATCACCTCGTCTCGCTAATGTCGGATCCGGCGTGGCCCACGCCCCACCTCCATCGACTGTCCCCAGCACAGTCCTGGCCGGAGGCAAAGGGACTTCTCGTCTCGGGTCGCTGTCGTAGTCCGTCCGTCTCGGGCGTGGTGGTCGCCGGGGGACCGTCGTCCGGGATCCGGAAGGCCCTCTCATGACAGCGAACCGGAATTTCAAGCGCAAGGTCCGAGCCCGCGCGGCCAAGACCGGGCAGTCCTATTCGACTGCCCTGCGACACTTCCGCCTGGGTCACTTCCGGCCGACTCCGACACGAGAAGCCATGCCGGAATCCGACCACGTGCGGCTGGCCGTGGCCCAGACCACCATGCGCAGCGAACCTCGTGACAGCGCCGAGTTCCGCGCCGGCGGGCGCGACATCCGTCGGATGATGAGTGAGGCGCACGACGCGGGTGCGACGCTCGTGCACTTCCCCGAAAGCGCGATCTGCGTTCCCGACAAGTACATCCTGTCCGGTGGCGACCCGGCCGAGGCCGGGCCGGCGAACTGGGACCTGTTCGCCTGGGGCGCGCAGCGGCAGGAGCTGACCGCGATCGCGGCACTGGCCGGGGAACTGGGGCTCTGGACCGTGCTCGGCTCAACCCATCGCCTGACCTCGCCCCACCGTCCGCACAACAGCCTGTACGTGATCTCCGACCAGGGGCGGCTCGTCACGCGGTACGACGAGCGCATGTTGTCGAACACCAAGATCACCTACATGTACACGCCCGGATCGAGCCCGCAGACGTTCACCGTCGGCGGTCTGCGGTTCGGGCTCCTGCTCGGGATGGAGGTCCACTTCCCCGAGCTGTTCCTCGAGCAGGAACGGCTCGACGTCGACTGCGTCCTGTTCTCGACACACGGGCCGGGTGAGCGGCCCGACGACGGGACGTTCGCCGCCGAAGCGCGGGCGCATGCGGCCGCCAACCGCTATTGGGTCAGCTACGCGGGGCCGACGTGGGGCGTGCCATCCGGCGTGATCTCCCCGACGGGGCACTGGGACGCCCGGTGCCCCGAGGTCGGGAGGCCCGGACTGGCACTCGTCGACCTCGACAGCAGTCGGGAGAACGGCGCACGGCGGTGGAGGCGCACCGCGCGATCGGGGATCTATGAGCCGCACTTCGTCCCCGAAGACCGCAGGAGCAACGACGTCCACTCGTTCTAGAGGTCCTTGCAGAAGCCGCCACGGGAAGATCCAACCGGCCGCCACCGGAAGGGACCGTCAGCGCCGCTATCCGCTCATGCCGATGTCAGGACGTCCGAAAGCTCGTGATCCGGCCTGTGTTGAGGCTTCCGCCAGAGGAGTTGGTACGACTGCGCTCGGTCGAGGTTCGAACGAGGGTCGGCAACGCACTCTCATGGCGCTGATCGGCCGTCACGGCGCAGCGGGGCGGTCGTGCGGCGGGTCGAGCGATTTCCACGTGAGTTCGGGCAGTGGGCCACTGGTGATGTCGAGGTCCGCGCGGGCACGGGCGTAGAACTCGTTGCGCAGTCGCATGGCACTGCGGTAGGCGTCGGCGAAGGAGGACGAGTCGGGGTCGTCCTCGCGCAGGATGTGCTCCAGCCGCCACACCTGCTCGCTCCACGTTCGTGCGGCGGCGATGGTCGTCGGCTCGCCGAGGAGCAGGACGGTCTCCCACCGCGCGGCTCGTTCGGTCTCCGCCTCCGCGAGGGCCGTGAACGCGGAGTCGAGGTCGATGGGCTGACCCGTGGACAGCAGCCCCTTGGTCTCCGCGATCCGGCGGCACAAGCGGACCATGTGCTTGACCGCGTTGGCGTACTCCGAATACGCGACGAGGCGTTTGTCGTCCCACCGGGCGGACTGCGCTCGTCGCCAGCGGATCCGCTCGGTAGCGGACGTGACGACGAACGTCGCGGCTGAGCCGAGCAGGACACCGACGATGGTCAACACCTGCGCAACAATCGGGTTCACGGATCCCAGCCTGCCGGCTCTCCGGACGACTCAGGCGCTCATCCAACGGCAAACGGACGCCGACCCGAACCGTCGGCACCGGGCCGCCCCTCGACCGGTGTGGTGCAGCGGGCAACGCACGGACATGCCGATGTGAGTGCGGCGGATGGTGGCCGGATGGCACTTGAGGTGGTTGGAGAGGCGCGCCGCGTGGCTCGCAGGGAACCGCGGCGCCGTCCTGCCGGCCGCTGGTATGTGCGACGACAGGTGCGCGCGGTAACGCGAGGAGCGTCTCGAACTCTGAGGACCTGGGCGGCGGGGCTCAGGACGCCACCGGTGTCGTGGGCGGGGCTCTTCGCGCCTTTCTAGGACGACGCCCCAAGGTGGGCTCCCTGGTCAGGCGCGGGCGTAGCGGTCGGCGAGGGTGTGCAGCAGCGGCCTGAGTTCGCTGGGCGACTCGACGGTGAAGTCCATGCCCAGCATGCCGATGTAGGCGGCGATCGTGTCCAGTGAGTCGGCGCCGGTGACGAGGACCGAGGTGGTGTCGTTGACGGTCTCGACCACGCCGACGCCCGGGTGGATCAGGTCGAGGACGGCTTGCGCCGGTGCGTCGACCCGGAGGCGTGCGTGCACCTGCCAGCCCGTGAACGCGACACGGCGCATGGTGAAGCTCGTGTAGTCCTCGTCGGGCAGGACGGTGAGGGCGAACCGGCGGTGGGTGCGCATGCGTGGCGTGATCCAGTCCGCCCGGTAGACGTCCCACTCGCCGCTGGACGGGTCGCGGGCCACGAGGTACCAGCGTCGCTTCCAGGCGAGCAGGCGGTAGGGCTCGACGAGCAGCGAGGTGTCCCGGTAGTCGAAGCGGAACCACTCGACGTCGTGGATCGCGGTCGCGATGGTGCGCAGCACGGCGGGGTCGACCTCGGGGTCCGGGGCGTCGGTGTCGGTGTTCTCCGGCGCGTGGTCGACGACCGAGGCCAGCGCCTCCACCGTCGGACGCAGGCGTGGCGGCAGGACCTGTTCGAGCTTGGCCAGCGCGCGGGCGCTGGAGGTCTCCAGCCCGGCGATGCCGCGGCCGGCGCGCAACCCGATCGCCACGGCCACCGCCTCCTCGTCGTCCAGGAGCAGCGGGGGTAGCTTGCCGCCCGCTCCGAGCCGGTAGCCGCCCGTCGCGCCGCGGGTGGCCTCGACGGGGTAGTCCAGCGTGCGCAGGCGCTCCACGTCGTTGCGGATGGTGCGGGTCGTGACGCCCAGCCGCTCGGCGAGTTCGGTGCCGCTCCACGACGGGCGTGACTGGAACAGCGCCAGGAGCGCGAGGAGTCGCGCCGATGTGTCCGCGGTCACCGCGACCACCTCCGCCTTATAGGAACGAACCTTTCCTATAGGCACTCTAACGTCTGTGCCATGACGAACACGGAGATCCGCCCCTTCCGCATCGAGGTCACGCAGGCCGAGCTGGACGACCTGACCGGTCGCCTCGACCGCACCCGCCTGCCGCAGCCGGCGCCGGGCGACACCTGGGAGCACGGCACCCCCAACCACTACCTGCGGGAGGCCGTGGCGGCGTGGCGCGCGTTCGACTGGCGCGCCGCCGAGGAGCGCATCAACGCCCACCCGCACTTCGTCACCGAGATCGAGGACCAGCCGATCCACTTCATCCACGTCGAGTCGCCGCACGAGGGCGCGACGCCGCTGCTGCTCGCGCACACCTACCCCGGCTCGTCGGTCGACTACCTCGACATGATCGGCAGGCTCACCGACCCCGTCGCCCACGGCGGGCGCGCCGAGGACGCGTTCCACGTCGTCGTGCCGGACGCGCCCGGCTTCGGCTTCTCCAACCCGGTCACCGAACCGGGCTGGACCACCGCCCGCGTGGCCCGCGCCTACGACACCCTCATGCGCAGGCTCGGCTACCAGCGCTACGGCGTCCACGGCTCGGACAACGGCGCGATGGTCGCCCGCGAGCTCGGCATCCTCGCCCCGGAGGGTTTCCTGGGGTTGCACGTGCTGCAGCTGTTCTCCTTCCCGTCGGGCGACCCCGCGGAGTTCGAACGACTCGAACCGCAGGACTACGCCGGTCTGGAGCACATGCGGTGGTTCCAGAAGGTCGGCGGCTACAACACCATGAACGCCAGCAGGCCGCAGACGGTCGCGGCCGGGCTCAGCGACTCGCCGGTCGGGATGCTCGCCTACAGCGAGCTGTTCAACTCCTTCGGCAACGGCACGTCCCTGGTGCCGTTGGAGACCATCCTCACCGAGGTGTCCGTCAACTGGTTCGCGAACGCCGCCGCGGGCATGACCCGGTCCTACTTCGACAACGCGGCCGCCCCCGCCGACGAGCCCGCCCCGGTGAACGCCTCCCCCACCGGCGTGGCGGTGTTCGCCGACGACTTCCAGACCATCAAGGTGTTCGCGGAACGGGACAACTCCAACATCGTGCACTGGAGCCGGTTCGAGAAGGGCGGCCACTTCGCCGCACTCGAAGTCCCGGAGATCGTGGTGGACGACATCCGGGCGTTCTTCACCGCGCTGCGGTGACCTCCCGGCAACGGCCTCCCCACCCCGCGGATGCCGCACATGCCCCTCGCATGTGCGGCATCCGGCGTTCGGGCCCGGGTCGGTCGGTGGATGCCCGATTCGCAGCGGGCCCGGGGGGCGTCGCGGGATCAGAGCCAGCCGCGCTGCTTGGCGGCCAGGGCCGCCTGGAAGCGGGTGCTCGCGCCGGCCCGGGCCATCAGGTCCGCCACGTGGCCGCGGAACTTGCGGACCGAGACGTGCAGCGAGCGGGCGGCCGATTCGTCGGTGTCGTGGTGGGCCAGGGCGTGCAGCACCCTCCGTTCGATCGGGGACAAGGGGTGGTCGTCGAGGTCCCGCGCGCGCGACCACGTGCCGTCGAAGACGTCGACCAGCATCGCGACCAGGCCGGGCTGGCGGATCTGCAGCACGCCTCCCGCGTGCTCCGCCGGGTCGGCCCGGACGAACGCGACCGCGCGGTTGACCAGGACGAGGTGGCGCACCGGCTCGGTCGTGACGCGGTGCCGGTCGCCGACCGCGTGCCACTTGCGGACGTGGTCGTACCGGCCCGGGTCCTCCAGGGCGTCGGCCGGCACCAGCGTCCGGCTGCGCAACCCGCGCGCCAGCAGGCCGGCGAACGGCGTGCCGGTCCCGTCGTCGTGGACGCCGTCGCGCACCCGGGCGAGCTCGCCCGGCTCGTCGGCCAGCAGGCCCAGGACGCGCCGCACCGCGGCCGAGCCGTCCGGGACGTGCTCGACCAGGTGCACGGGCCGGCCGCTGCGGTGCTCCTCGCTCAGCTCGGTGAGCACGTCCCACGCCCGGGTCAGCCCGGCCAGCTGCCGCCGCGTCCGCTCCAGGCGGTGGCGCACCAGCAGGTCGACCGCGACCGCCGGCTCCACCGCGGTCGCCGCGTCGTCCACCAGGCCCAGCGCGCGCAGCTGTGCGGCGACCGCGCTGGCGTTCGGCATGAGCAGCTCGGCGCCCGCGCTGTCCACATCGGACGTGCGGCTGCGCAGCAGGTGGCGGTACAGCCGTTCCTGGTCCGCGGTGAGGCCGAGGTCGAGCAGGCCTGTCATGGTTCCCCCTCCCCGGAGCCGGCCTAGCGCCGGGGCCCGTAGGTCAGGCGCCGCAGGACGGACTCGGCCGGGCCGGGCCGGGTGGGCGACACCGCGGCGACCAGCACGGCGACGAGCCACACCGCGACCGCGACGACCACGCCGACCAGGGTCGGGCTCGCGAACCGCTCGTCGAGGGCGAGGGTGAACGGCGCCAGCAGCACCAGCCACGCCACCGACTGGAACAGGTACCCCGACAGCGACCGCCGCCCCAGCGCGGCGAGGGCGCCGACGACCCGGCCGGACGGCGTGACCCGCATGGCGAGCAGGCCGAACACCGCCACGTAGCCCGGACCGGCGAACATCCCGCTGCCGCCGTGCAGCAGCAGCACCAGCTCCGCCGTCGACTCGTCCACGTGCAGCCAACCCGCGCCCACCAGTGCGGCCGGGAGCCCGCCGGCGACCGAGAGGCCGATCCCGACGACGGCGGTCCACCGGAGCACGGCCACGTGGCGCGCCGGCTCCTCCAGCACGCGGCGGCGTCCGGCCCACATGCCCAGCCACGAGATCAGGACGAACGGCAGGGCGGTCGCGGTGTGCACCGGCCACTCGCCGAGCCGGTCGAGCAACGACGTGAGGTAGTCGGGCGCGACGAGGGACGCGACGTGGTCCACGGGCAGCGGGGCGGACCCGGTCGACCCGAGCACGCCGCCGAGCGCGACGACGGCGATCACGACGACCTCGACCGCGGCCACCGCCCAGATGACCAGCGCGATCCGGTGGAACTTGTCGCCGCGGCGCAGCAGCGCCAGCGTCATCACGAGACCGACGATCCCGTACGCGCCGAGGAAGTCGCCGTAGTACAGCAGGGTGCCGTGCACGAGTCCGAACGCGACGAGCCACGCGTTGCGGCGCACGAGCACCGAGCGGACCTCGCCGGCGTGGCGCCGGAGGCCGCCTGACGGCGGGCGAGCTGGACGAGCCCGTAGCCGAACATCACCGCGAAGACCGGGTAGCCGCGGGCGTGGGCGAGGTCGAAGAGCAGGAAGGTGAGACTCCGGTCGACCCCCTCGGGCGCCGGGTCGAGGCCCGGCTCTCCCGCGAAGACCACGCCCGCGGCGTTGGCCAGCGCGATGACTAGCAGCATCACGCCCCGGGCCAGGTCGGCGCGAGGGCCCGTTCACCGGGCCGGACCGGACCCCTGGTCGTGCGTGGCGCGGCGTCGAACCTCATGCGTTCCCCCAGGTTGTGATTGGCCAGCATTAGTGTGCCCGACAAAGTATCAGGTGCAAACTAATTGCTTCTGGCATGATGGGGCGAAATCGGCCGAAGTGGACACGAGGGCATGGCGAGCGAGGACTTCGTTCCGGCGGCGTTGCGCCGGTTGTGGCGGATGTCCGAGCCCTCGCGCCTCGGGCGGCGACCGGCGCTGGACATCGACCGGGTCGTCACGACCGCGGTGGAGATCGCCGACCGCGACGGTCTCGGCGGCGTGACCCTGCCCAAGGTGGCCCAGGCGCTCGGCTTCACCGGCATGTCGCTCTACCGGCACGTCGGCTCGAAGGACGAGCTGCTCGTGCTCATGGCCGACCACGCGCTCGGCCCGCCGCCCGAACCGGCCGGCGAGGACTGGCGCGACGGACTGCGCGACTGGGCGTTCGGCCAGCGGGCGATCTTCCGGCGCCGGCCGTGGCTCGTGCAGGTGCCGGCGTCCGGACCGCCCTCCGGGCCGAACCAGGTCGCCTGGATGGAGGCCGCCCTGGTGGTCCTGGCCCGGACCGGCCTGGACTGGCCGCACAAGCTCGGCGTGCTGTCCCTGGTCGGCGGGTACGTGATCCACTCCGCCCGCCAGGACGGCGAGTTCACCGCGGCCAGGGCCGAGGGCCAGGAGCAGGCCGAGGCCGAACGCGACTGGGCGGTGGCCCTGGCCCGCCTCGTGCAGGGCGGCCGGTTCCCGGAGACCGCACGGCTGTTCTCGTCGACGTTGTTCTCCGCGCCGCCGGTCGTCGCCGGCGTGGACATGGCCGACGCCGACTTCTCACTGGGCTTGGACCTCATCCTGGACGGCGTGGCCGCGCGGATCGCCCGCACCTGACCGCGCGACGGTCCTCCGTGCACGATCCTGCACGGACTCCTGCAACCGCTCGCTCTTCCGCGCGACCGCCGGTGATCGACATCCTGGCGTCATGGACCGATCCGACGTCATCGACACCTGCACCGCCATGGCCTGGCACGCCGACCACCGCGAGTGGGACCGGCTCGGCCGGGTGTTCGCCGACGAGGTGACCCTCGACTACACCAGCCTCAACGGCGGCGAACCGGTCACCCTGACGCCCGCGCGGATCATCGAGGGCTGGCGGGCCGGGCTGGGCGCCTACGCGGCGACCCAGCACCTGCTCGGCAACCAGCTGGTGACCGTCACGGGCGACACCGCGGTGTGCACCGCCACCGTCCAGGCCACCCACCGCAAGCCCGACGGCGCCCTGTGGACGCTCGGCGGCTTCTACCGCTTCGACCTGGTCCGCACCGGCGAGGGCTGGCGGATCGGCGGCGTGGTGCTGACGGTGGCGTGGAGCGAAGGTGAGCGGTGAGGCCGGCGGTGATCGCGGGCGTGGCCGCCGCCGTCCTGGTGGCCGGCGCGGCGGCGCTCGTGGCCGGTGACGACTTCCTGCGCGCGGTCGTCACCGACGCCGTCCACCCGGTTCCCCCGACGACCGCCTCGGTCGACACCCTCGACCCGGCGGCGCGGCGCTACCTGGACGCCGTCGCCGCAGGGGACGCCGACGCGGTGGCCGCCGCGTTCACGCCCGACGCCGTGGTGGTGGACGTCGGGCGGGAGATCCGCGGCCGGGACGCGATCCGCGCCTGGGCCGAGGCCGAGGTGGTCGGCGGCGCCTACACCCTGCTCGACCACGGCCCGCGGCCCGGCGGCGCGGGCGGTTTCCGCGCCGACTACGGCTTCGACATCACCGACGGCCTGATCACCAAGGCAACCCTGGAGTACGCATGAACAAGGTCACCTTCGACAGCGACGGCGTGACCCTCACCGGCAACCTGTTCCTGCCCGACGGCGTCGAACGGGCGCCCGGCGTGGTGGTCGCGGGCACGTGGACCAGCGTCAAGGAGCTGATGGCCGACCGCTACGCGCGGCGCCTGGCCGACCGCGGCTACGCGGCCCTGTCGTTCGACTTCACGGGCTTCGGCGAGTCCGCGGGCGAGCCGCGGGACGTGGAGGACCCGGCGCGCAAGGTCCGCGACATCCACCACGCGGTCGGCTTCCTGGCCGCCCACCCCGCCGTCGACGGCGACCGGCTGGGCGCGCTGGGCATCTGCGCCGCGGCCATGTACATGGCGGACAACACCGCCCGCGACCCCCGCGTGAAGTCCCTCGCCCTGGTCGCACCGTGGCTGCACGACGCGGCGATCTGCGAGGTGGCCTACGGCGGCGCGGACGCGGTCGCGGAGAAGATCAAGATCGGCCGCGAGGCGCGCTCCCGCTACGACGAGACGGGCGAGATCGACTACGTGCCCGTGGTCAGCGCCACCGATCCCCGGGCCGCCATGCCCTACGACATCGACTTCTACCTCAACCCGGACCGCGGCGGCATCCCGTCGTGGCCCAACCGGTTCGCCGTCATGTCCTGGCCGGACTGGCTCACCTACGACTCCATCGCCCTCGCGCCGCGGATCACCCGGCCCACCCTGCTCGTGCACAGCGAGGACGCCGCCATCCCCGACGGCGCCCGCCGCTTCCACGCCGGACTGGCCGGTCCCGCGGACATCCTGTGGACTCAGGGCACGCAGTTCGACTTCTACGACCAGGAGCACCAGGTGACGCTGTCGGCCGACACCGCCGCCGCCCACTTCGGGAGGACGCTGCGATGATCCTCGTCACCGGAGCCACCGGCAACGTCGGCGGCGAGGTCGTCCACGCGCTGGCGCGGGCCGGCGCACCCGTGCGCGCCCTGGTGCGCGGACCCGTCGAACTGCCGGTCGAGCAGGTCGTCGGCGACCTGGACCGGCCGGACTCCGTCGACCCCGCGCTCGACGGCGTCCGCGGCGTCTTCCTGCTGCCCGGTTACCGCGACATGCCCGGACTGCTCCGCCGGATCGCCGCCGCCGGGGTCGAGCGGGTGGTGCTGCTGTCCAGCCAGGCCGCCGTGGCCACCGACACCGCCAACGCCGTGTCGGCCTACATGGTCGAGTCGGAGGCGGCGGTCCGGGAGTCCGGTGTGGACTGGACGTTCCTGCGGCCGGCCGCGTTCACGTCGAACGCCCTGCGGTGGCTGCCCCAGCTGCGCGCGGGCGACGTGGTGAGCGACGCGTTCGGCGACGTGCCCATCGCGTCGGTCGACCCGGCCGACATCGCGGCCGTGGCCGTCGCGGCGCTGCTGGAGCCGGGTCACGAGGGCCGTGCCTACCCGCTGAGCGGGCCCGAGGCGCTCCTGCCCGAGGACCGGGTGCGGATCCTGGGCCGGGTGCTGGACCGTGACCTGCGCTTCAAGGCGTTGGGTGACGACGAGGCCAGGGAGCGGATGAGCGCCACCACGCCGCCCGAGTACGTCCGGGCGTTCTTCAGCTTCTACCGCGACCGCACGATCGACGAGACGACCGTGCACCCCACCGTGGAGCAGGTCACCGGCCGGCCGCCCCGCACGTTCGAGCAGTGGGCCACCGCCCACGCCGGGCTGTTCCGCTGAGCGGTTTCGTGATCCTTCCTTCGTCGGGCAACCTCGGGGCACACGGGGTGCGTTCCTGGTTGTGTAGAGGCACGACACAGGAGGTCACCGAGTGAAACGGTCCGAGGAGAACGCGTACCGCGAGTACGTGACGGCTCGGATGGAGTCCATGCGGCGCGCCGCGTACCTCCTGTGCCGGGACTGGCACACGGCGGACGACCTCGTGTCGATCACCATCAGCAAGCTGTACCGGCACTGGCCGAGGGTCGGCCGGACGGCCGGCATCGACGCGTACGTCCGCAAGGCGCTGCTGCGCACCTGGTTGGACGAGAAGCGGAGGCCGTGGCGTCGGGAGCAGTCCGTGGAGGAGCCGCCCGAGCTGCCGACGGCGGCCGAGTTCGCCGTGGTCGACCGGGCCCAGCTGCTCGACCTGCTCGACGGGCTCCCGCCGCGGCGGCGGGCCGCCGTCGTGCTGCGCCTCTACCTCGACCTCTCGGTGGAGGAGACCGCCGAGATCCTCGGCTGCTCGGTGGGCACCGTGAAGAGCCAGACCGCGCGGGGGCTCGACACGTTGCGTACGGGCGCGGCGCAGGCGACCAGGGAGGGGTACTGATGGACAAGCAGCTGTTCGACGACGCGATCGGGGAGGTGCCGCCGTCCACGGTCGACGTGGACGCGGTCATCGCCCGCGGCCGCCGCGCGGCCCGGCTTCGCCGGGTGGCGAACCCGGCGGTCGCGGCCGGGGTGGCCGTCGTGGTGCTGACCGGCGCCGTCGCGTACACGCTGACCAGCGGTGACGGTGGGGGCACGCCGGTCGGTGGGCCGCCGGGCACCACGACCACGGCGTCGCCGTCCTCGACCACGCAGCACCAGCCGGCCGGCTCGAAGGTCGGCACGCCGTCGGTGGACACGGTGGACGTCAAGGTGCCACCGCCCCAGTGCGGGGGCAGGCTGGAGCCCGCGGCCGAAGCAGCCGCGCGGCTGACCCAGGCGACGACGGACGCGGTCAAGGCACAGCGGCCGGACCTGGAGCTGTCGGCCAACCCGGCGGGCGACTACCCGGCGGGCACGCCACACGGGCCGCTCGACTACCACCAGCTGAACCCGACCGACCCGGGTGTCGAGGTGTCCATCTGCGACACCAACGCCACCTTCGAGGCGTGGGCGACCACGACGACGGCCGACGGGAGCGGGAACATCTTCGTCCTCATGGAACCGACCTGGCACGACGGCCTGGGCCCCCTGTGCGACTACCCCGGCCTCGGGATCCGGATCTTCTGCGTGACGGAGACCGGCCCCCGTGGGGAGGAGATCATCAAGCAGACGGCGGACATGGGGGGCGGCATCACCATGCACCAGGTGCTGGTCCACCGGGAGGACGGCACGCGGGTCCTCGTCCAGGCCGAGAACGTCGGCACCTCCGGCAAGTCCGGTAACGCGCCGACCGCGTCGAAGCCGCCGCTGACCCTCGACCAGCTGGTCGCGATCGGCGTCGACCCGGAACTGACGATGTTCCCGGGCTAGCGCCCGCGCTCGACGACGTCGCGGAGAGGGGCGAGGTCGGGGTCGAAGGACGGTGGTCTGCCGCCGGCCTTCGGCCCCTTGGCCTGCGGGCACTCCGCCATGCGGCGGGTGTGCGGCGTGCCTACAGTACGGCGAGTGCTTCCCAGGGGGCCGCCGCGTCCCAAGGGGGCCGCGTCGGGCCGAGAGGAGTCGCCGGTGGCCACTGGTGCGCAGGAGCCCGAGGCCGGGTGGGTGCCGGTCGAGCACCGCGTCCTCGGGCTCGACCGGCGGACGTTCACGCCCGCCTTCGTCGTCCTGGTGATCTCGTTGGGGCTGATCTACGGGCTGCCGGCGCTCAACGCGGCGATCCCCTGGCACAACGAGATCCGGGCCGGTGACGTGCTGGACCTGGGTGAAGGCGCGACGGCGGTGCCGCCGGTCGGCTGGCACCTGGAGAGCGGCACCCTGGTCGGCGAGGGGCAGGAGAACCCGGTCGGGCTCCAGGCGCTGCTGGCCTCGGGCGGGGCGACGGTGGAGCTGCGGGGCGCCGCCTTCAAGGGCGCCGCGGAGCAGTTCCTCGACCAGGTCCAGCGCTCGCAGGGCGACGACGTGCCCGGCGTGGGCGGGTCCCGCGCCACGCTGACCACCGACGCGGGTGTGGTGGGCGTCGCGCAGAGCTCCACCGGCCCGAGCGGCGACGGGCTCGACGTGGCGTTCAAGGTGGCCGTCGGCGCGGACGGGTCGGCCGAGGTGGCACCCGCGCTGCTGGTCCGGGTCCGCACCTCGCCGGGCCAGTTCGAGCGCTACCGGGGCGCGGTGGCGGCGTTGCTGCGCAGCATCACGCCCGGAGACCGACGATGAGCGACGTCGCCGCGGGCAAGGCGGCACAGCTGGCCGCGATCGAGCAGTCCGGGTGGGGCCTGCCGTTCCGGTTCCTCCAGCCGCACAACGCGGCGTTCTGGGTGTACGTGCTCGGTGTCGGCGGCGGTGCGCTGACGATGCTGCGCTACTTCGGCCAGGGCGGCGGGTTCTACGCGCCGGCGCTGACCGGGGGCGTGCTGCTGTTCGGGCTCTACCTGGTGCCTTGGCTGCTGCTCCTGCGCCACCACAACCGCTACACCCGCCAGCCCGCGGGCCTGTTGGCGACCGGGTTCGCCTGGGGCGGGGTGGCCGCGACGTTCTGGATCGCCCTCCCGGCCAACACCGCGTTGCTCGACATCTGGGCGAAGGTCGGCGGCACCGGGTTCGCCGCCGACTGGGCGGCCGGGCTGAGCGCGCCGATCAGCGAGGAGCTCGGCAAGGCGCTCGGGCTGGTGCTGCTCATCGGTCTGGCCCCGCGTTTGGTCCGCAACGCCTACGACGGGTTCATCATCGGCGCGTTCATCGGCCTGGGGTTCGAGGTCTTCGAGGACGTGCTGTACGTGTTCAACGGCGCGACGCAGAGCTTCGGCGTCGACCAGTTCAGCTCGTCGCTGCAGGTGTTCCTCCTCCGGGGCGCATCCGGGATCGTGTCGCACGCGTTGTTCAGCGCGATCTTCTGCACCGGCCTGATGTGGGTGCTGGGCCGTACGCCCGGCGAGCGCAACGTGCCGCGCGGCATCCTGGCCATGCTCACCGCGATGGTGTTCCACTTCGCGTGGGACGACCTGGCGGGCCTCAGTGGCGCCGGCGCCCTGTTCGTCGTCCTGCTCCCGCTCGTCGTGGTCGTCGAACTGGCCACCCTGTTCTCCGTCCTGCGGCACGCCGCACGGCGGGAACGCGCCTGGATCCGGGACCTGCTCGAACCCGAGCTCGCGACCGGAGCCGTCGACCCGCCTCTGCTCGACGCCGTCAGCGGCCTGCGCAAGCAACGCAAGGCCTACCGCAAACACCTGCACAGCCGCCGCCGGGCACGACACCTGATCGAGGGGGCGCAGGACCTGGCCCACGAGATCGCCCGCGCACGCGGTGAGGAAACGCCCCACGTCGCCCGCGCCCGAGCCGAACTCCTCCGCCTCCGCACCATCCCCTGACCCGACCCGCCCGCACGACGGAACCTGCACGGCGACCACGTCCGGGTCCGCAGCCACGAGCAACCGGTCTTGCTCATCTTTCGCTACATCCTCGTGATCACACGCTGAACCGGATGTGGACGGTGCGGTGGCACTGGCCCGCGGCGACGGCCCGCTAACCCTCCGGCCCGAGCGTGTCGAGGGGACGGCTGGGGTACCCCTACGGCGACAACAAGACCTACGACGCCGCCAACTTCGGCATCTTCAAGCAGAGCTGGTACATGCCGCGCAACAAGTGCGACCGCTGCCGCGGCCAGACGAGCAACCAGTGGAACAACGGCGCGGCGCTCGACAGCAACCTCTCCGCCCACATCTCGTGCCTGCACCAGAGCCAAAACGCCTACGGCAGCCCCCACGCGGTCACCGCGGTGCCCTGCCGCGGACTCGTCGACCGCGCAGGTGGGCTGTGATGTGCGCGGATCGGGTGCATTCCGGCGTTGCGTGCGGTAGATCTTTCGCTCAGGTGGTGGGGCAACGGAGGGGTGCCGATGGCGGGGTTCGATTCTTCCCGGGGCGTACGGCTGCGGCTGTTAGGGCGCTTCGTCGTCAAGACGTGGCGGGAGACCAACTCCTCGCTGCGGACAGGTGCGTGGGTCCTGTGGACAGCGGGCGGCGTCCTCGCCGTCACGGGCGTGTTCCTGGACGTTCTCGGGTGGTGGAGCTCCCTGCCGTTCCTGACGAACCTGCTGACCACCGTGACCGGCGGGCTCTTCGGCGTGCCGATCGTGGTGCTGCTGATCCAGCGCCTGTCGAAAGACGAGTTCGAGACCCACGTGGCCGAGGAGCTGCGACAGTTGGCGGAGCGCCAAGAACAGCTCCTCGCGCTGCGCAGGCGAGCGATGACAAGCCTGCGACAATCCACGGTGGCTGAGCGGACCCGCGACGAACGGGCCGGAGCCGAGCCCGTCCCCCGCGAGCCGATCCCCCGCGACTTCGAGATCTACCTGCGGTTCCTGGACAGTCGCATGCCCGCTGCCACGGATCCGGACGTGCGGAGTCTGCAGACCGCGTTGCGCGCCGCGTCGGCGACCGTCCCGCCGCGTGGATCCATCTCGACCGACGCCGCGGCAGCGATGCGTACCGCGCTGTCGCTGTGGCGGGACGTGGTGCGGCCGGTGTCGGTGACGATGATGCGAGCGGACTGGCTGGAGCTGCGCGGGAAGATCCCAGCCGGGGACGCCGCCCGTGCCAAGGCCGAGATCGCCCGCTTCTCCGCCGCGATCGCAGCCGCCCGCAACCCCGACCACAGCTGGTACGAGCAGGCCTCGGCGCTGGTGGACGCCTCCGGGCGCAGGACTCCGCGCCGGTCCGTGGCCCGGCTGTTCGAGCAGGGCAGGGCCACCTTCGAGGCACTGCTGGAACTGCGGCACGCGCTGGACGCGCTCAAAGCCGCCCTGACCGGGCCTGCCGCCGGCGGCTGAGACCGCTCGCGACCGGGTGTCGGTGCGGAGGCGTCGCCGGACTGTCGGCACGCGCGTCCGGCCGACCGGCGACCCCGTTCGCATGAACTCAGGCACCGGCCCAGCGGTCGAGGAACTCGTGGCCCGTGCGCACGACGTGCTCGGACCACTCGGTGCCGCTCGCCCACGTGAGGTTTCGCAACACGCAGTGCGCCGCGTAGACCGCCAGCGCGCCGCGGTCGGTGGTGCGCAGGATCTCCTCCCCCAGCCGCTCGCGGACCCCCGGCTCGGCCTTCGGCCAGGCCGCCAGGTCCCAGTCGACGGTCACCAGGTCGTAGGAGGCGTCACCGGTGCGGCACGACCGCCAGTCCAGCACCGCCGTCACCCGACCGCCGTCGACGAGCACGTTGGCAGGCCCGAAGTCGAAGTGGACCAGGTCGTCCGGGACCCGCTCGGGCAGCGGCGCCGCGGCGGCCGACGCGCGCAGGCGGGACAGCAACTCCGAAACCGGCTGCTCGCCTCCCACCAACGCCGAAGGCCGGCACAGCGGCGACCGATCCTCGAACAACCCGCCCAGGACGAGGTCCCACCACTCCCCGCCCGCCCCCGAACCGGCTCCCCGCTCGTGGCCGACCACCGCGATCAACTGCTCCAGCGTGACGTCGTCGACGTGCTCGACCGGGTTGCCCGCCACGAACTCTTGCAGCTCGAACCACAACTCGCCCACCCGCCCGGCGGCGACCTGGCGCGGAATGGGGCAGCCCGCCGCCCGCAGCCTCGCCAGCGCGGGCTCCACGTGCGTCTCGGCGTGCCGGCCCTCCCGTCCCCAGGGCAACCACTTGAGCACCAACCGGGCGCCGTCCGGCCCGGTCACCTCGTAGGCGCCCTCATCGCCCTTGGCGAACCTGCCGACCAGCGTCAGCGCCAGGCCGCGCTCCTGCCGCACCAGCCCGATGACCTCGTGGACCCGCACGTCGATGTCCGGCATACCGGGGTGTGCCTCCTGCCTGTCCTCGGGCACGGGCCGCGCGCCCGTCAGCCGTCCTTGCTCTGGTGTCCGCGCCGCTGGATCCGGGTCACCGGCGACACGCGCACAGGCAGTCTCCTCGGCCGACCTGCCGTTGCGTCATCGGCTCCACGGCACGTGCGCGACCGCTTCCGGGCGCAGGGGCCACTGGGCCGTGGTGAGGCTGAGCCGATCGACGTAGGGGAACCGGTCGTCCGCGTCGCGGGGCGGGTCGCCGCGGACGAAACAGCGGTGCAGCAACAGTTCCCGGCGTTGGTCCAGCGGGACGTCGTCGTCGGGACCGTCGCCCGCGGGGACGGGAGGGTCGGCGCCGATGTCCACCTCGCCGTCCCAGTTGAGGTGCAGACCTTCCTCGTCGGAGTAGAACCGGGGGAAGCTCGTCCGCCACTGCGACTGGGAACCCCACCCGTGGGACAGGTCGTTGGTCGGCCGCTGACCCCGGCGGAAGGTGAAGTACAGCACGGAGGTCGTGGCCACGGTGGCGTCGATCAGGTGCCGCGGCGCCCGCACCCGCACGCCGGCTCGGCTGAACAGCAGGTCACCGAACCAGAAGCCGGGCCACAGCACCTCCTCCACGGTCACGCTCGTCGCGGACGGGTCCTGCACCACGGCGACGATCTCGTGGTGGAACGGGGAGAACGCCTCGACGTGCCCGAACGGGGTAAGCCCGACGGCGGTGAAGAACTCCGTGTGCACCGCGTGTGCCGGCGGGCACGTGCGGATCCGACCGACGCCACCCTCGACGACGGCACGTCCACCGGTGACGCCGACCTCGCCGTGCAGGGCGATCAGGTGGTCGCTGACCCGGCTCAACGCGTACAGCTCCAGCATCAGCCACAGCTGCTCGTCGTCCACGGTGTACCCGCCGGCCGGTATCCGCTCCCGCGTGCGCAGCGGCGCCAACCCCGCCAAGTGGTCGGCCACCGCCCGCCGCTCACCGCTCAGGAACCGCCGCCGCGCGTCGACGTCGTCCTCGTCGTGCAGAGCCTCGTACAGCCAGCGGAAGTACCCCCAGTCGAGTGCCACCGCACGATCATGACCCAACCGGCCCACACCGACAACGACAATCGGCCGCCGTCGTCGCTCGTGGGCACGGGTCAGCCGGCGCGGGGACCGAGGATCGGCGCGGCGACCTGGTCCAGGACGTGCCAGGCGTTGCGCCAAGCCACCTTCACCTCGGGCTCGACGGTCGCGTCGCGCAGGAGCGCCACGAGGTACGGGTGCAGGTCGCCGATCGCGTACTGCATGAACACCTCGGCGCAGAACTCGCTGAAGCTCCCCGCCTGGTACTTCTGCCGCTGGTCGCCGTCCAGCCGGTTGCCCTTGGGGTCACGCCACAGCTCCAGGCCGAGCAGGCGGTCCCGGTGCCCGCGCAGCGTCAGCCAGGCGTGGTAGAACGCCTTGGCGTCGAGCGACATCAGGTTCCAGTAGTCGTGGACGCGTCGGAGGTCCCGGCCGTGCTGCGCCAGGACCAGGTGCTCGGCCCGACCGGGTGGCAGGGGGTCGTACTTCGCCGGGAGACCGGCCACCTCGCCCCGGGTCAGCTCGGGCGGCATCGGCCGGTCGGCCAGGAGGGTCGGCTCGAACGTGGCGTGACCCGTCTCGTGCACAAGCAGGCGGATGAACACGCCGGGCGGCGTGGCGATCATGCCGGACAGGTGGATCGTGTCGGCCTCGTACAGCCCGCCACCCCTGCCGTCCGCGCGGGACGACCTGAACGCGACGCGGCACTTGCCGGTCAGGACGCCCCAGAACCGCGGGTGCGCCTCGAGGAAGGCCATGACGGCCGCCGCGTGGGGCAACGGGAGGTCGAGGTCCGGCTCACCGACGAGGTCGCACAGGGCCGTCGACTTCGGCTTGGCGGCGAGCAGCGCCGAGATGATCGCGGCGTGCGGTTCGCCCGGGTCGAGGACCGCGGCCCCGTCGGAGATCGCCAGGTAACGCTCTTTGATCTTCGCGACGCCCGCGCCCAGCGTCACCGCGGTCATCCCCGCCCCACCGCTCGCGATGACGAGCTGGGTGATGCCGCCGTCGGTGGTGTCCGCGACCCGGGTCTGGAGCTTCAGGGGGTCGAACGCCGGGAACAGGGTGCCGTCGAACGTGTCGTGCCCGACCACCGCCGCCGGGCTCGCGCCCTGCGGCGCGGACCCCCGGTCCACCGTCGCCCCGTGCTGGACGGCGTCGAGCAGCGCCTGCGCCTGTCGGCGGACCGCCGCCCGTTCGGCGGGCGTCGACGGCGCCGCCATGTCGGCGAGCATGTCGTCCAAGTCTAAGTCGTCCCCGTTGGGCTCCACGGAATCCCCTTTCACCGCACGCCTTGTGCCGATTCCGGGGAACCCTAGTCGCCGGCACGTAGCCGGTGCCCGTGCCACGCGGGGACGGGCGCCGGCGACGTCGTGCGCGCCGTTGGGCACCAGGACACGACCGCTCAACCCGAACGTCGTTCGCCTATACGATGCGCGGGTGAAGATCGACGACTGGTGGGCCGTGGTCGAACGAGCCCGCATCGCGGTCGGTGAGCGCGCGGGAGACCGCAACCACGCGGACGATCCGCTGCCCGACGCGCTGACCGACGAGCTCTCGAAGCTCAGCCCTGACGACGTCGTCGACTGGGAGATCACCTTCATCCAGGTCACAGACTCGGCGTACCGCCACCCGTTGTGGCACGCGGCGTACCTGATCGAGGGCGGCTGCGGTGACGACGGGTTCATGGACTTCCGCGACGGGCTCATCCTCCAAGGCCGGGACGTGTTCACCCGCGCGGTCGACGACCCCGACGCGCTCGCCGACCTGCCCGTGGTCCGCGCGATGGCCGGTGAGGACGGCGACGGCTGGCTCGGCTTCCAGGCGATCAGCACGTGCGTCGAAGAGGCGTACCGACGCGTGCGCGGCGAAACGGAGTCGTTCCACGAGGCCGTCGACCAGGCGCTCGCCACGTTGACGCGGCCGGACGAACCGGCGGGACCGAGCTGGCACTGGTCCGACGACGACGCGTTCCGCGCGCACCTGCCCCGGCTGTCCGCGCTGTTCCTGTCCTGACGCTCAACGGGTCGACCGGGTCGAGGTATCACCCACCGCGTCCCAGAGTTCCGACGAATGACTCCTGACCACCGGCGGTTCGCTGTGACAAGGTGTCGCGACTCGAACTGTCCCTGTGGGAGGAGACACCCTTGAGACCCAGACGATTAGCCCGGCGCGCGCTCTCCGTGGCCGGGGCGGCGGTGATGGCGTTGGCCATGACCCAGCCCGCGACCGCCCAGCCGCACGACACCGACTACACCGTCCTGGTGGAGGCCGGCGCGTCGACCCAGGCCGCACGTGCCGCCGTCCGCGCCGCCGGCGGACGGGTCACCGCGGAGAACACCGCGGTCGGCACGCTGACCGTGAAGGCGCCGGCCACCGGGTTCGTCCAGCGCGTCACCGCCGCCGACGCGGTGTTCGGCGCGGCTCCGGTGCGACCGATCGGGCAGGCGCCCAAGATCGGCGGACAGCGGACCCGTGAGTGGCACGACGTCGAGAACGAGCACGTCGGCGCCGCGACCAACCCCAAGGCCCCGACCACGCCCCGGACGACCGCGGACGGCCTGGACCCGCTCGACGACGCCCTGTGGGGCCTGCGCCTCGTGCGCTCCGACATCGCCCGCGTCCGGCAGGCCGGTGACCAGCGGGTCTACGTCGGCGTGCTGGACACCGGCGTGGACGGCACCCACCCCGACATCGCGCCCAACTTCAACCGCGCGCTGTCCCGCAACTTCACCATCGACATCCCGAACGACTCCAACGGCGGCGTGTTGGACGGGCCGTGCGAGTTCCGCGGCTGCGTCGACCCCGCCGACCGCGACGACGGCGGCCACGGCACCCACGTCGCGGGCACCATCGGCGCGGCGGCCAACGGCTTCGGCGTGTCCGGCGTCGCCCCGAACGTGTCGCTGGTCAACATCCGAGGCGGCCAGGACTCCGGCTTCTTCTTCCTCCAGCCCGTCGTGGACGCGCTCACCTACGGCGCCGACGTCGGCCTCGACGTGATCAACATGTCGTTCTTCGTCGACCCCTGGTACATGAACTGCACGGCCAACCCGGCCGACAGCCCCGAGGCGCAGATCGCCCAGCGGACCACGATCGCCGCCATCCAGCGCGCGCTGAACTACGCGCACGGCAAGGGCGTGACGCTGATCGGCGCGGGCGGCAACAACCACGAGGACCAGGGCAACCCGCGGACCGACGTGGCCAGCCCGAACTACCCGCCGGGCTCCGCCTACCCACGCCCGGTCGACAACACCACGTGCCTCAACCTCCCCACCGAGGGCGACCACGTCATCTCGATCTCCGCGCTCGGCCCGTCGACGGCCAAGGCCGACTACTCCAACTACGGCGTCGAGCAGACCGCCCTGTCCGCGCCCGGCGGCTACTTCCGCGACGGGTTCGGCACGGACTGGTACCGGACGAACGAGAACCAGATCCGTTCCGCCTACCCGCGCAACGTGGCGCTGACGGCGGGTGACATCGACGCCGACGGCACCATCACCGCCAAGGGCCAGGCAGCCGGGGTGGCCAAGTACTGCGACGCGACCACCTGCGGCTTCTACCGCTACGCACAGGGCACGTCGATGGCCGCGCCGCACGCCGCGGGCGTGGCCGCGCTCGTGGTCAGCCAGTTCGGCAAGCGCGACCGGGCACACCCCGGCACGCTGACCATGTCGCCGGACCAGGTCGAGGCGGTGCTGTACGGCACGGCCACGCCGCGGGCGTGCCCCGAGCCGCGGACCGTGTCCTACGAGAACGTCGGCAGGCCGGCCGAGTTCACCGCGACCTGCGTCGGCGACACCGCGTTCAACGGCTTCTACGGCCACGGCATCGTGGACGCCTACGGCGCCGTGACCCGCGGCGGCGACTTCCTCTGACGGTCGGTCGCGAGTCACGGGTCCGGGACGACCGGGCCCGTGATTCGCGGCTGGGCCAGGCCGGGGCCACCGCGGTCAGGGCAGCGTCCGCGCCGACGCGCCGCTCAGGTTCGCGCGAAGTTCGGTTCGGCCGCTTCCAGTCGCGGCACCGCGAGGCCCAAGCGCCGTGCTTCCGCCAGCACGTCCCGGCAGACTTCCCGCGGCTCCCGAGCGTCGGGGTCGGAGTGCACCTCGAAGCTCGTGCGCACCGGCGGGACATGCGCGGTCAGCCAGGCCAGCACGCGGGCCGTCAGCCAGGCGGGCGCCCGGAACAGCAGCCCGCCGCGCCGGTGACGTCGCAGGTCGAGGCCGCGCGCTTCGAGGAGCGGCAGGAGTTCGCGGCTGGTCAGCAGCGCCTCGCGCAAGTCGCCCGCCGCCCCGGCCAGCTCGGCCAACGACCCCCGCCGCAGGCCCTGCGCGTGCAGGCCGGCGTCCGCCACGAAGTGGATCCACAGCCAGCCGCGGAAGTCGGGTCGCTCGCGCGGCCGGAAACCGGCCTCGCGAAACGCCTGGCGCACGGCCCGGCCACGGTCGGTCGGGGGTTGATCGAGGGTGCCGAAGACGACCGCCGGCAGCAGCGTGCCGCGCAGCACGCCGTCCTCGCCGAAGCCGCCACCGGCTTGGGGGAAGCCCCACACGACCTGCTCCACCGGGAGTGCGCCGATCGCGGCCAACGGCTCGGCCCAGACGTTGCCGAAGACCAGGACGGTGGCCCGGCCGACGCGCGGCACCAGGAAAGCCGCCGCCTCCGCGAGGCGGTAGTGCGGCACGCTCAGCACGATCAGGTCGAAGTCGTGGTCGGGCTCCAGTTCCTCGCGGTAGCGCACCGGCCACCGCTCGACGACGCGCGGCCCCCACACCCGGCGCCGCGTGTCGTGCAGCTCGAGGTCGACCGCTTCCCCGTACGTCGCCGCACGACCCGGGCGGACGTAGAACTCGACGTCGTGCCCCGCCTGGTGCAGGGCCCAGCCGTGGACGGTGGCGATCGCGCCCCGGCCGAACATCAGGATCTTCAAGGTGCACCTCGTGGGGTACGATCGATCTGGAGATCATCTCCGCTTTCCAAAATATGGAGGCCATCTCCATTTGTCAACGCGAGGTAGCGCATGACCGCCGACAAGCCGCTGCGGGCCGACGCCCGACGCAAGCGCGAGGCCCTGCTCGCCAAGGCACGGGAGGTCTTCGACTCCGGCGAGTTCTTCGACCTGCGCTTCGACGACTTCGCACGCCTGGCCGGGGTGGGCACCGGCACGCTGTACCGCCACTTCCCCACCCGCGAGGCGCTGGCCGAGGCGGTCTACCACGGGGAAGTCGCCGCGCTGTGCGACCGCGCCCGCCAACTGGGGGCCGCGCTGCCCGCCGCGGAGGCGTTGGCGACCTTCCTCCGCGGCGTGGTCGACCACCTGGATACCCACAAGGGCCTGGCCCGGACGCTGGCCACGCTCATGGCCGATCGCACGGGCGCCCTCGCCGAGGGCAGCCGAGCGCTGGAGCAGGCTGTCACCGACCTGGTGGCCGCCGCCGTGCGGGAGGGCGCCGTCCGCGAGGATGTGGGCGCCGGCGCCGTCATGATGGCGCTGCACGGCATCGGCGCGGCCCATGACCGCCCCGATTGGCGGACCGAGGCCGACGGTGTCATCACCCTCGTCCTGGACGGGCTGCGCCGCCCGCACTAGATCCGACAGCCCACAGCCCGACCGGTTACCTCGGGGTGACGTCCTCCCAGTCCGGCGGCGGCTCGTCCAGGGCGTTGACCTTCACGATGTGCAGCGTCACCGCGGACCGCGTCTCGCCGTTCGGCTCGTACCGGCGGAAGTCGGGGTAGTAGTACTTCGGTGAGACCTGCCGCTCCAGCACCATCTCCGGGTCGGCCGCCAGTTCGGCGTCGGCCCGGATCTCCAAGGCCCGGAACTGGTTGCGCGGGTCCAGGATGAACAACGTGACCCGCGGGTTGGCGCGCATGTTCTTGACCTTCTGCCGCTTGTCCAGCAGCCACATCTTCACCGTCCCCTCGTCCTCGTCGTAGATGAACCACGTCGCGGTGACCTGCGGACGACCGTCGCTCCCGATGGTCGACAGCGCGGCGGTCTGCACGTCCAGCAGATCGCGGTGCGATTCAGGTATTCGAACTATACCGTCCATGACACTCCCCCCTTAGTGCGCCTGAGACCTGATGATAGGCCGCCAATGGCAACTCCGCGAGGGGCTTTCGCAAGCCCGATCCGAAGGCGAGTCCGTTATGGCGACGTCACCGGGAAATATGGAACTCAATCCACATCGGGTTGAATATGTCAGCGCTCGCGGTCAGCGGATGATTCCGGTCGCGAACTTCCGGGAGGCGGTCGCGACGACCGCCCGACAAGGCTAAGCACTATGGCGTCGACCTGGGCGCGCACCCCCGCAGTGCAATTCATATAGACAATTCCGCGAAAGCAAGACGGAAGAATCAGTTACCCATTCCACGCCGCCGGGCCGCGACCGGGAATGTGCGCCGTCCGGCGGGGGCAGACCGGCTCC
Organism: Actinosynnema sp. NPDC037264; assembly: GCF_055603705.1. Taxonomy (NCBI): domain Bacteria; kingdom Bacillati; phylum Actinomycetota; class Actinomycetes; order Pseudonocardiales; family Pseudonocardiaceae; genus Actinosynnema; species Actinosynnema sp. NPDC037264. The sequence goes on from NZ_JBVJVK010000014.1 coordinate 120,731, forward strand.
CGCGCCGCCGAACGGCACTGGCCGTTGGGCTGTACGGCGCACCGGAGGTACTTTCGGGAAGAATCGCGACCAATAGCACGAAAGTGTTTCGACAATGCTTGTGGCACGGTGCCGGGCGCTGCTAGGACTGATCGACTACCGGTCGATCCGAGGGGGCCACATGCGCTTGGCGAAACTGCTGTTACCCGCCCTGGTGGCGGCGGCCCTCGCCGCACCGGTCACGGCGACGGCCCAGGCCCGACAAGCGCCGGACTCGCCGCCGCGGCCGGGGTGGGCGATCACCGGCACCGGGCTGACGTGGACGGCGACCTCCCCGATCCCGCCGGGTGGCGCGGCGGTCGAGTTCTGGGACGGGGACCGGCTGCTGGGGCTGCCGCGACCGTCCGCGGACCTGCGCACCTACTCCCTGGACGCGGCGGAGGTCGAGGACGTCGACGCGCTCCAGGTGCGGCTGTCGGGCACCCGTCTGGACGTCGAAGAGCCCACTCCCCCGTCGGCCGAGGCGGTCCCGGCATCACCCGCGCCCTTGCCGGCAGGGGACACCGATCCCGGCAGGCCCGGCCCGTTCGCCACCTCCACCGGCGAGTACGAGCTGGACCCGATCACCATGCCCGGCTACGCGGCGCCGCTGGAGCTGGCGGCCGTGGTCGTCGCGCCGGTCGACGCGCCGGGCCGCCGCCCGCTGGCGCTGTTCCTGCACGGCAGGCACATCACCTGCTACAACGGCACCGAGATGGTGCTGGCGTGGCCCTGCCCGGCGCCCGCCAAGCCGGTGCCGAGCCACCGGGGCTACCTGCAAGCGCAGCGGCTGCTGGCCTCGCAGGGCTACGTGACGGTGTCCGTGTCGGCCAACTCCGTCAACGCCCACGAGGACCTGGACCTGGAACAGGGCGCGGGCGCGCGGTCCGCGCTGGTGCGCGCGCACCTGGCGCGGTGGGCGGACTGGGCGGGCGCCGGCCGGGCCTCCGCGCCCGACGTGGTCCGCGCCGCGCCGGTCGCCGACCTGGACAAGGTCGTCCTGGTCGGGCACTCCCGCGGCGGTGAGGGCGTCAACCGGGCCGCGGTCGACAGCCTCTCCCCGCCGGCCCCGGGCAGCGGCCACGACGGCCCGGTGCGCTGGACGATCAAGGGCAACCTGCTGATCGGTCCGACGGTCTTCGCGCACAACCCGGCGCCGGACGTGCCGTCGGTGACGATCCTGCCGGGCTGCGACGGCGACGTCGCCGACCTCCAGGGTCAGCTGTTCGTGGACGCCACCCGCGGGGTGAGCAGAGGGGCCGCGCTGCACAGCGCGCTGTACTTCGTCGGCGCCAACCACAACTACTTCAACACCGAGTGGACGCCCGGTCAGGCCGAAGCCCCGGCCAACGACGACTTCCGCTCCCCGCCCGAGGACCCGGTGTGCTCGCCGGGAACGCCCACCCGGCTCACGCCGGAGCAGCAGCAGACCGCCGCCGCGACCTACATCGCCGCCGCCGCGCGCCTGTTCGTCACGGGCGACCGGCGGGTGCTGCCGCTGCTGGACGGTTCGGGCGTCCGCGCTCCCTCGGCCGACCCGGCGCGCGTGCTCGCCCACGCCGTCGGCGGCGCCCGCACCCCGTTCGTCGTGCCCGACGAGGCGACCTCGGCGAGCGGCTCGGCCCGGGTGTGCGCGCAGGTCTCGGCGGACCCGGCCACGGCGTGCGTCGACCCGGTCGAGACCCGTCCGTCGCCGCACTTCGCCCGGTTCAACCGCATCGTGCCCGAGTCGGGGCGGTCCGCCGTGGCGCTGGGGTGGACCGCCGACGGGCAGGCCGCGACCGTGCGCCCCGGCGCGCCGGTGTCCCTGGCGGGGTCACGGCAGCTGGCGCTGAGGGTGGCCGTGCCGCCGAACAGCGCGACCACCCGCTTCGACGTGGCCCTCACCGACGCGGCCGGGCGCCGGGCGGTGCTGGGGTCGGTGACGCTGGACGGGCTCCCCGCCACCGCGCGGATCTCCGCCCGCTGGGCGCAGGAGCTCCGGGTGCCGCTGCCGGCGCGGGGGATCGACCTGCGTCGCGTCACCGGGCTGGAGCTCGTGCCGCACGGCGGTTCCGGGCAGGCGTGGCTCATCGACGCCCACGGGTACGCCCCCGGCCTGCCCGACCCGCGGCCGGTCGCGCTGCCGCGCGTCGACGTGGGCGCGTTGACCGTCGTGGAGCGCGACTCGGGCGTGCAGACCGTCCGGTTCCCGGTCTCCGTCACCGGGAGCGGCGCGGGGGTGGTGCGGGTGTTCGTCCAGAACGAGGGCGACAACGCCTACACCGAGCGGTTGGTGGCGGTCGAGCCGGGCGAGGGCGAGCTCGAGGTCCCGGTGCAGGTCACCGGCAACACCCGCTGGAACCTGGACGCGAGGCGCACGGTGCTGGTCAAGGCGGTGCGGGGCGCGGTCGTCGGCCGTTACGCGGACCGGCTGACGGTGTCGAACGACGACCCCGCGCCGACCTTCACCGCCACCCCCGTCACCGACGTGGTCGCCGAGGGCGGCACCTTGACCTGGCGGGTGACGCTGTCCGCGCCGGTCGACCGGATCATCACGGTCCCGGCTCGGCCGGCCGCCCCGGAGGGGGTCGAGCTGTCCACCACGGACGTCGACGAGCTGTGGTTCCGCCGCAACGTCACCTTCGAGGAGCCGCTGCCCTCGCGGCCGTTGTCGACCACCCGAGTGCAGCCGATCGCCGCTTTCCCGCGCGGTGAGCTGAGCGCGCTGCTGACCGTGCCGACGGTGACCGACGCGGAGGCCGAGCCGGTCGAGCGGATCCTGTTGGACCTCTCGTTGTTCTCCTCCACCGCGTCGGTCACCGGCGCGGTCACCGACAGCACGCCAGCCGGGCCGTGACCGACGGGCGCCGTCGTCGACCCGATGCATGGTCGACACCCATCCAGGTCGCCCGCAGACCACTGGCCGCGGGCGAGTGAACACCGAGAGGACACCGAACTTGCGCACGACTTGGAGACCATCCCGCGTCACCGCCTTATCCCTGATCTCGGTCCTGGTGGCGGCCGGGGCGCTGACGGGGGCCGCGGGGCCCGCGTCGGCGGAGACGACCGCGGTGCGACTGGACTACACCTGCACGACCTCCCTCGGCCCGACCGCCCAGGTGACCGTGTGGGTCGTCGGCGGCCTGCCCGACGACGGCGCGGGCCCCAACAGCGTCGCCCGCCACGAACCCGCCTACATCGACGTGGACCTCGACCTGCGTGAGCTGCGCCCGGTGATCGCGTTGGCCGGCGGGGTGCGCGTGGACGGCGACAGCACCGCGGTGCTCGACGCGACGATCACCGGCCCGGACGGGACCCGGACCACCCAGGCCCCGGTCACCTTCGCGCCCACGTGGGTGACCGACGTCCGAACGGCCGCGCTGCGGGCCAGAGGCGCCTTCCCCGTGCAGTCGCTGAGCACGGCGGGCTACTACGACCTGCACGTGGACGACCTGGCGCTGACCTTGCGCCCCGAACGCGCCGACGGCACGCCCCTCGGCACCGTCACCGCGTCCTGCTCGCACGACCCGGCGCAGAACGACCTGCTGGGCACCGTGTGGTCGCAGTTCGCCGTCTTCGACCGGCCGCTGCGCCCGACCGGGCTGCGGGTGGTCTCGACGACCCCGACGTCCGTGACGCTGGCCTGGGAAGCCTCTCCCTGGTGGAACCCGACCCTGGGCTACGAGGTGTACCTGGACGGAGGCCACACCGGCATGGTCACGGAGAAGCAGGTGACGCTGACCGGCCTGACCCCCGACCGCCAGCACCGGGCGAAAGTCGCCACCACCGATGTGCGGGGCAGCCGTTCGCCCAAGAGCCAGGGCCTGATCTTCACCCTCCCGCCGGCCTGACCCGCGCGACCGCGCCGATCACCGGGGTCCGCCACGTCGGCGGACCCCGGTGCCACGACCGGTGTGCCCGCCGACCGACGGCGAGTGCGGCAGGCGTTCGTCCGCCAACCCGTCACCCGTGCCGCCGGCAGCGTCAGAGGACGAACGCGTCCGCCGCCTCGCGGAAGGCGTCCGGCTGCTCCACCCACGGGTAGTGGCCGCAGTCGTCGATCACCACCACCTCGCCCTTCGGGAACAACCTCGCGGCGGCGACCACGGGGGCCAGGCCCGTCAGGAAGTCCTGGGCGCCGGCGATCACCCGCACGGGCGCGGCCACCTCCGACAGGCGCCGCGGCAGGTCCTCGGGCACGGTCACGGCGAGGAACGCCCGGACCGTCGCCAGCACGGTGTGGCCGACGCGGGCATGGGCCTGCTCCCGCTCGGTCCACGCCGCGTACCCCGCCGGCGCCGTCAGCGCCTGCCACCGCTCGAAGTCGCTCTGTTCCTCGCTCCACGGGCCCTCGCGGGTGGCCCGCGCCGCCGCGTCGAACACCGGGTCGCCGAGGCGGTGCGCGACGAGCTCCTCGCCGTCCGACGGCGTGTCGGTCAGATAGGCCACCGGAGGCGTGATCAACAACATGCTCGCCACCCGGTCCGGGTACTGGGCGGCGTACGCGACCGCCACGCGGGTGCCCGCCGAGTGCGCCACCAAATCCAGTCGTGCCAACCCGAGGTGGGCGCGCAGGTCCTCCAGGTCGCGGGCCTGCTCCCAGAACGACACCGTCGCCGCGGACGCCGACTTCCCGGACCCGCGGAAGTGGTGCACCACGAGCCGACCGGGCAACCCCGCCAGGTCGCCGAGGTACTCCGGGTGCCGTCCCGCACCACCCGGCAGGACGACGAGCGTCCTGCCCTCACCCCACTCGTCGTAGTGGAGCTCGGCTGCGTCGGCGGCGCGGAAAGTCGGCACGACCGGACCCTAACCCACCGCTTCGCGGGCTCCGGACCAGGCACGACCGGACGCGTGCCAGGGACCTGGAGGTCCAAGCACGCGCCATGGGTGATGCCACCGACGACCGCCACCGCGACATCCGTGATCGCCCGACTGCCACAGCGTCGGCGCCGCGGTCACCGACGTCGGCCGGCTGGTGCACACCGCGGTCACGGGACGCGGCCCGGTGTGCACGGCCGACCCGCGCCGGCGATAACCTTCCGCCCTGTGCCCGGATTCGAGAGCTTCGCGTCGGCGTTGAGCGGTGACGACCGCGAACTGAGGGCTGCGGCCGGGCCGGACGGCATCGTCTGTGTCGCGCCCGACCTGGCGAGCGTGTTCCTGGTCCAGGTCGGCGCCGACGGCACGCAGAGCACGACGCTCGCCATCGTCCGGGAAGGCGGTGGGAGCAGCGTCAACCGGATCGAGGTGCCCGCGTCCTTCCGGATCAGCGGCATCCGGCACGACCACGAGCACTTCACGCTGACCGCCGTCGACGGCCGCACGGCGCACGGCACGCCCCGCCAGTTCGTCGAAGAGCGCAAGCTCCTCGACGAGGAGCACAACCCGCGTTACCACGAGCAACTGGAAGAAGCCTTCCTCGCCACGCACCTGATCCCGGTCCGGGACTGGTCGGAGGCGGTCGACGCGGTGACGACCGACCGGGGTCTGGACGGGCCGGGGGTCGAGGAGATCGTGCGGCTGGGCCAAGCGCAGGTCGTCGCCGGGGACCTGGACCTGTCGGTCACCTTCGACGCCGCCGGGCCGGAGAAGGTCGCCGAACTGCTCCCCCACGTCCGCGACCTGCTGGCGGAGTTCGACCGCGTCAGCCGCGACGGCCTCGAGTTCCTCTGGGAGAGGAGCTCCGACGGCAGCGAGCCCGAGGGCGCGAAGGCGCGGTTCCTGACCGGACTGGTGCCCGCCGAACTGGTCGTGTACCGCTCGGGCGACTTCGAGATCCACTTCGTGGACACCACCGAGAGCTACTACCTCGACGGCTACTGGCCGGCCGTCCAGTTCACCGCGGACGCGACACCCGTCAGCGAGACCGTCGAAGCCTGAACTCCGGTTCTCGACCTGCCCCCCGCTGCCGTTGACGCAAGCGCAGCGGACCGTCCGACACGATCAACCCGTTGCCCGGCAACGCGATGCCGCGATTGAACGTCGACCCGAGCGCGACCGGTCCGAGGCAGGGCGGCCAACCTCCCCCGTGATCAGCTCCGAGCCTTCGGCCACGACGCGTTCCACGACCTCGCGGACGGTCGGGATGCGCTGCCGCGGCGGAAGGTCGCACGATCACCGACGCCGACCTCGACGGCATCCGCAACATCCGCCGCTGCGGCGCCTACTCCCGCATCCGTGACGCGATCAAGGCCGGTGCCGAGAACATGTGAGCGCCCGCTTCCGGGTCGAAGGGACCACGGCCTGCGCGCGATCCCGGCTGGTGTTTACTTTTCCCATGACGTCAACACAAGTCGTTACCTACCGGCGTTTCGCGGGCCGGCTCGTCGAACTCGGGATGGTGACCGAGGCGCGGGTGGCCGAGGCCCTGTCGGCCATCGCGGAGTGGCGCGACCCGGACGGGGAACTCCCGATCGACGAGCGGGCGGCGGCGCTGGTCGAGCTGGGTACCGCGGTGAACGTGCACACCGATGACGTCGGCCTCGACGGCCCCGATCTGGTGGATGCCTACGAGGAGGTCCTGACCGCCGCGGCCGCGTGCTCCGGTGGGTCGGTGGTCGTCGAGGACGTCGAGCTGACCGAGCAGGACGACGAGGACGCCGCGGGCGACTGGCTGCTGACCTTCACCCGCAACGGCCAACCGGTGTCCTGGAGCATCGACGACCACGGCGAGTACCTCGACACCCTGTCGATCTACGAGTCGATCAACGACCTGCGGCCGACCGGTGACGTGCAGCGGAAGTTCCACCTGCTGTCCACTTCGCCCGGTGCCGACCAGGTCTACGTGCTCGCGTCGGAGGCGCAGCTCGCCGTGCTCACGGGCGAACTGGGCGTGTCGTCCGGCACCTGACGGGAACAGGCCGCCGGCCCGCACTCGACGTCAACGCATGAGGTTGTCGCCGCGCGCGGTGCGGGCGTAGTAGACCTCGCGGCCGGCGCGGGCCTTCGAGGCGAGTCCGGCGGCGACCAGTCGGTGGAGGTGGACCGACACCCCGCCGGGCGCGAGGGTGAGCGACCGTGCCAGTTGGTCGGTCGTCGACGGCACGTCCAGCAGCGCCAGGAGCCGGGCCCTGGCGGTTCCCAGGACGGCCGCGAGGTCATGGCTGGTCTCCTCCGGTTCCCAGAGGGCTCCGACACCGCGCGCGGGATACCTGACCACGGGGGTCCAGGGCTCGGCGGTCTTGACGTAGACCCGGGGCCAGGCGAACGCCGAGGGGACCAGGACGAGGCCGCGGCCGGTGAGGACGCGGTCGGGGTAGGCGACTTCGGTGGTGCGGTTGCCTATCGACAGCGTGTCGCTCGTGGGATCCCAGCGGATATCCGGGTGCAGTCCGTTGAGCACGGCGCCAGGACCCTGGTCGGCAGTGGACAGTGCCCGCTGGTGGATGTCGCGTTCGAGGATGCCCCGGATCGCGGGCCACCTCGGCTCGATGGTCCGCGACCAGTACGCGCGCAGGTCGGCCACCAGACCGCGCAGTTCCCGCCGCGGCGCCGTGATCAACGGGACCAGTGATGGCGGGACCCCGTCGGGATGCGTGCCGCGCACTTCGCGGCGCACGACGTCGACCGGCGTGGCCAGGACGACCGCCAGCTCGTCGTCGATGTCCGCGAGCGGTGAGTCGGGCGTCGGCGCGAGGAACCCCGGCAGGTGGCCCGGGTGCCGGCCGGCGAGGTCCCTCAGACCCTGGTGGCGGGGGTGGGTGAGGACGGGGTCGTCCCGGTGTCGGGACAACCAGGGCATGTGGATCGCGTGCGTACCCGGCCGTCCCAGGACCCGCAGGCTGGCGAGGAGTTCCCAGGCCGGTGAGATCGCCCAGCGCAGCCGGCTGAGGTCCGCGGCGTCGAGCCGGATGCGCACCTCCCACATGGATTCACTCTAACGTGAATCCGATGCCCCCGTGCCCGGCGTCGTCGACGCTGCCGCCATGACCACGCACGTGCGACCGCCCGACACCACCGAGTCGGCTCGGGATCGCGGCCGTTACCTCGTCGCCTCCGGCGTTGCCTTGTGGGGCGCGCAACTCGGGGTCGCGGCGGTCCCGCTGACGGCGGTCGCGTCGCTGTCCGCCGACGCCCGCGGCACCGCGCTGCTGTCGGCCACCGTCGCCGTGCCCTTCATGCTCCTGGGCCTGCCCGTGGGCGCCTGGCTCGACCGCGTCCGACGTCGACCGGTGATGATCACCGCGGACGTCGTTCGGGCGGTGACCCTGGCCACGGTGCCCATCGCGGAGTGGCTCGGTTCGCTGACGTTCCTCCTCCTCTGGGTGGTGGTGCTGGTGAACGGGGTCGCGACGGTGTTCTTCGACCTCGGCACCCAAAGCCACCTCAAGGACCTCGTTCCGGCAGACCGGTTGGTGAGGACCAACGGCAGGCTGGCGACCCTCACCCAGACCGCCCTGATCTGCGCGCCCCCGCTGGCGGGCTGGGTCGCGGGGGTGCTCACGCCGTCCGCCGTCCTCGCCGCGACCGCGGTCGGTTACGCGTGGTCCGCGGTGTGGCTCTCGCGGCTGCGCACCCCGGAGCCCGTCCGTCCCGCCGACGCGCCCCGGCAACGGCTCCTGGCCGACATCCGTGACGGTGTCCGGTTCGTCCGGCGGCAGCCCGTGCTCCTCGCCGTCCTCGGCGCCGGGTGCCTGGTCAACTTCGGCAGCGCCGCGTTCACGGCGGTCCTGCCCGTGCGCGCACTGGTGGACCTCGGCTGGTCCGAGTCGCAGCTCGGGACCTACCTCGGCGCCGGGGGAATCGGCGGCTTGCTGGGAGCCGTGACGGCGAACAAGGTCGCCGGCCGGTTCGGCGCCGGTCGCTCGGTCTTCGTGATCGGCCTGCTCGTCGCTCCCGCCACCGCGGTGCTGCCGCTCACGGGAGACCCGGTTCCCGGCCACGTCGCCGCGGCCGCCTGGGCGCTGATCATCTACAAGATCGGCTTCGACGCCGTCGTCATGATGAGCTTCCGCCAGGCCGTCACCCCCTCCGCCCTGCTGGGCCGGGTGAACGGCACGATGAGGGTCCTCTTCACCGCCGCCGTCGCGGTCGGCGCGGCCACGGCCGGCACGGTCGCGACAGCGGCCGACAACCGTGCCGCCCTCATCGTGGCCTCGGCCGCGCTCGGCCTGGTGTGGGTACCGATCGCGTTGTCACCCCTGCGCCGCATGTCCACGTTGGATGGTGCGCGGTGACGATCAGGACGCGGTGGTCGACGATCGCGGTGATGATCGCGGTGAGCCTCGGCTGGGGGTGCTCGTTCCTGCTGATCCGCGAGTCGCTGCTGGTGACCGACGCGTACGGGGTCGCGTTCGGCCGGGTCGCCCTCGGCGCCGTCGTCCTGGGCATGATCCCGGCGGCCAGGCAACGGGTGCCGCTGCGCGCCTGGCCGGGGCTCGGCGCGCTCGCGGTGACGTGGATGGCCGTTCCCATGGTGTTGTTCGCGCTGGCCGAACGGGGTGTCAGTTCGGCGACCGCGGGGATGATCAACGGTTCAGCGCCGGTGTTCACCGCGATCGTCGCCGCCGTGCTCACCAGGACGGCACCCGGTCGGCAACGGCTGCTCGGCCTGCTCCTCGGCGTTCTCGGGGTCGCCGCGATCGGACTGCCCGGCGCCGCCCAGGGCGCCGGAGCACCGTTGGGCGTGGTGCTGGTCCTCATGGCCGTCGCGGTCTACGGCGTGGCGTTCAACATCACCGGTCGGCTCCAGCGCGAGCACGGAGCCCTGCCGGTGATCTGGCGCTCCATGATCATCGCGACCCTGCTGCTCGCACCGGTCGGGCTGCCGGACCTCCTCGACGCCCGGCCCGTTCCGCACGGGATCCTGGCACTGGTGCTGCTCGGCGGCGTCAGCACCGCCGCGTGCTTCGCGCTGTTCGCCTGGCTCGCCGGGACCCTCGACCCCACCCGGGCATCGGTCGTCACCTACGCCGTACCGGTGGTGGCCCTCCTCATGGGCGTGCTCCTCGGCGGCGAATCAGCACACGCGCTCGCCCTCGCGGGGGTGGTGCTGATCGCCGCCGCGGCGTACCTGGTGCAGCGGCCGGAAGCCCGCCGGTCCCGACCGACCACTGAGGACCACCCTCCGGACCGCGGACACCGAGTCGGTCGGAACGCCTGAACGTCGGGACCGTCGGCGCCGGTCGCCGGAGTCCTCCCGAGCCGGAGTGCTTCACTCCCCGCGAATCGCGGTCAACACCGGCTCGATGCTGAGCTGCATGAGGAAGAGGAGCTTGTCGTGGGGAACGAGACGGTGCATGGCGGCGGTGACCTCCTTGGTACGCGACTCCTCGTCGCGGTCGGCGGTGGCCCGGACCGCGTCGACGAACGCCTCGACGTAGCGGCGCTGCTCGACGAACAGCTCCTTGCCGCCCGGGGCGCCGTGTCCGACGTGGAGGACGACGTCGTCGGGCAGGGTCCGGTGGAGCTCGTCGAGCTGCTCGGTCCAGGAACCGTGGTGGCCGTCGGCGAGAAAGGCGTGCATGTCGTTGTAGACGACGTCGCCGGTGAAGAGCGTGACGTCGTCCAGCGCCCAGACGGCGTCGGCGTGCGACTCGCCCGCGCCCAGGTCCCGCACGGTGAACGTGAGACCGCCCAGCTCGACCGACTCGCCGTCGTGGACGATCCGGGTCGGGAACGGCCGTTGCGCGGGCCACTGGTCGCCCATCATCGGCCCGACGACCTGGTTCTTGAGCGCGTCGTCGCGCCGGATGACCTGGTCCACCGCGGCCGTGCTGACGATGGGGACGTCGAGACCCTCCGTGATCGCCGCCAGCCCCGCGTAGTGGTCGGGATGGGGGTGCGTGATCAGCACGCCGGCCAGCGGGCGGCCGCCGCGGTCGACGGCCGCGCGGACCCTGGCGGCGTCGTCGACGGTCAACTGCGCGTCGACGACCACCACGCCGTCGGGGCCTTCGACGAGGTAGGAGTTCACCGCCATGGTGCGGCCCTCCACCCGCTCGATGACCGGGGTGCGGTTTGAGATCATCATGCCGAGAAGGTGTCCCGGACCGTCGCGGCGCACCAGTAGGCACTTCCCAGTGCCTGGGCACCGAAAAGTGCGTACTGGCTCTCAGGACCGGTATGGCATTCAATTGCACCCGTGGAGGGAGCCATGTCCGAACCGGAGCCCCCGTACGTGTGCCCGGTGGACGTGCCACTGCGGCACCTGGGCGGGAAGTGGAAGCTGATCGTCTGCTTCTACCTGCTGCAACGGCCGTGTCGCCATGGTGAGCTGACCCGCCTCATCCCGCAGGTGTCCCACAAGATGCTCACCCAGCAGCTGCGCGAGCTCGAAGCCTCGGGTCTCGTGCGGCGGACGGTGTTCGACCAGGTGCCGCCGAGGGTGGAGTACTCCGTCGAAGAGGCGGAACGCGCGGCCCTGGAGCCGCTGGTGGCCGCGATGTGCCGGTGGGGACTGCGCTATGTGGACGGACACGGCGGGGAGGTCCTCACCACCAGCCTCCCGGACGGCTTCCTCCCTTCACGACCACAGCAGGAGTAGACGTTGCAGCACGTGACCATGCGCACCCCCGACGGCATCGACCTGGCGGCCGTGCTGCGACCCGGGCGCGGCGCCGGACCACGGCGGGCCGTGGCGTTGACCGGACCTTTCACCGGCGTGAAGGAGCAGGTCGTCGCCACCTACGCCGAAGGGCTGAGCGAGCGCGGCATCACGACCTTGACGTTCGACCACCGCAACTTCGGCGCCAGCGGTGGGACCAACCGCCAGTACGAGGACGCGGGCGGCAAGCTCACCGACCTGCAGACCGCCGTCGGATTCCTCCACGGGCACCCCGACGTCACCGAGGTCGGTCTGGTCGGGATCTGCCTGGGGGCCGGGTACGCGTTGAAGGCCGCGGCCTTCGACGGCCGGGTCCAGGCGTTGGTCACGGTCGCGGGCGCGTACAACAGCCCTCAGGCCATGCAGGCCGGTTTCGGGCGTCGGGCGTACCGCGCGAAGCTCGCCGACCTGCTCGCGAGCGGCGCCGACGTCATGCCCGCGGTGTCCCCGGACGGACCCGCGGCCATGCCCGGACCCGAGCCGTACGAGTACTACGGCACCAGCCGCGGGTCGGCGCCGACCTGGCGCAACGAGGTCACGACCGCCTCGATCCACACGCTGCTGACGCTGGACGCGGCCATCGGCGCGGACTTCGTCTCGCCCACGCCGGTGCGGATCATCCACGGAACCCGCGACGAGTACTGCTCGCCCGAGGGCGCCCGGGGGATCTTCGACCGGCTGGGCGAGCCGTCGGACCTGGTGTGGATCGACACCACCAACCACATCGACCTCTACGACCAGCCTCGCTGCGTCGAACCGGCCGTCGAGTCGGCCGCGGCGTGGTTCCACGAACACCTGGGCTGACCGGCGCCACCGTCCATTCCACACCCGAGGAGAGTTGTGTCCATCTCGCCGTCCCCGCGGCCACGTCTCCGCGTCACCACAGGCAGCGAGGGCGACCGGGTCACCACGCTGGAACTGTTCTTCGACCTCGTCTTCGTGTTCGCGTTCACCCAGGTCACCGGAATGATCACCCACGGCGACCCGCCCCGCTCCCTCCTCCAGGGGTTCATCGTCGTGTCACTGCTCTGGTGGGCGTGGTCCTCCTACGCGTGGCTGGCGAACCAGGCGCGCGCGAACCGCGGCCTCCTCCGGGCCGCCTTCGTGGTGGCGATGGTCGCGATGTTCGTCGCCTGCCTGACCATCCCGGAGGCGTTCCACGAGGTGCCCGGCGGTGTCCCGGCAGCAGCCATGCTGGTGTTCTGCTACGCCGTCGTGCGCTGCGCCCACCTGGCGGTCTACCTGGCCGCCGCGGCCGGCGACAAGGTGCTGCGGCGTCGCGTCGTCCTCACCGGCGCGACCTCCGTCGCCCCGACCGTGGTCATCCTCGCCGTCGGCGCCGCGATCGGGGAGCCGTGGCAGACGTGGATCTGGCTCGCCGCGGTCGCGTACGACTTCGCCGCCATCTACGTGGGTGCGCGCGGTGGCGGGTGGATCGTGCAGTCGGCCGCCCACTTCGCCGAACGCCACGGCCTGGTCGTCATCCTGGCGCTCGGCGAATCCATCATCGCCGTCGGCGTCGGCGTGGCGAACCGACCGCTCGACTGGGCCGTCGTTACCGGAGGCGTCCTGGCCATCACCATCGCCATCGCGCTGTGGTGGCAGTACTTCCACCGCAGGTTCGAGCACCTCGAACACGCCCTGGAGTCCCGCCACGGCCACGACCGCTCCCGGCTGGCCTCCGAGGTCTTCACCTACCTCCACTTCCCGCTGATCGCCGGCATCATCCTCACCGCGCTCGGGCTCGAACAGGCCATGGCGCACCTCAGCGACGACCACCTCGGGCCGCTCGGCGGCTGGGCACTCGGCGTCGGACTCGGCTGCACCCTTCTGGCATCGGCGCTGACGATCGCACGCACCGGCGGCGGCATCCCGCCCCTGAGGTGGGTGGGCCCCGGCGTGCTCCTCGCGTCCGGCGCCCTCCTCGCCACCCTGCCCCCGCTCTGGGCGCTCGCCCTCGCCACCTTGCTCGTCGGGGCGGTCTGCGTGCACGACGAACTGCGATCCGCGGACCGAACGGCCTCGTGAGGTTCCCGTCACCCGACCCTCGACGGCGGTGACACCGCACCCGACGCCGATCCGGCACCGCTTCCCCCGAGCGGTCCGGTCGCGTCGGCCACGGTCACGGCGCGCCGCCCCCGCACCGGTCTTCGTGCTCCGCCAACGCTTCGAGGTCGTTGTCCCAGTGGCCGCAGCGGTAGCACGAGTGCGTCACGCGGTGCAGGAACTGCGAGCGATCCTCGTCCGGCAGCTGGTGCTGCCACGGCTTGAGGTCCATCACCACGACCACCCCGCCCCTGCTCCACAGTGGATGGATTCGTGCGCCGTCATCCGCATCTCGGCAGGAACAGGCCCGTGCGGTAGGCGAGCGTGATCGCGTGCGCGCGGTCCTTGGCGCCGAGCCGGCGCAGCACGCCCTTCACGTGGGTGCGGACCGTCTCGACCGACACCACGAGCGCGTCCGCGATCTCCACCGACGTCATACCGACCGCGATCATCTCCAGCACCTCGCGCTGCCGCGGCGACAACCTCTCGACGCCCCCGCGAGCCACGCCACCGGCCGGCGGCGCCTCGACCGTGACGCCGCGAGCACGGACGGGAGCAGCGGGCACGAGCGCCGGACGGCGGCTCCGGTGAGCCCTCAGGATCAGCGCCACGAGGTCGGAAGGACCGGCGCCCAAGGGCACGACGCCGTGCGCACCGGCCGCTCGTCCGACGCGGACCACGTCCGGTGCCGGGCGCTCGCCGTTCAGCAGCCCGAGCACCACCGGCACCCGGCCGGGACCGGCGAGCTCGGCGATCAGCGCGCCACTCGGGTCGACGGCGCTGTCGACGAGGACCACGTCCGGGCGCACGTGGCGCAGGCACCGGAGGGCTTCACCCCGCGTGGCGACGGCCCCCAGCCAGCGCAGCCCGGCCCGTCGGATCACGGCGTGCAGCCCTTCACGGACCAGCGGCGTGGCCACGACGGCCGCGACACCCACCACCCCGGGCCCGACGCCGGAGGGCGACCGGGGCCCGACAGCTCGATCCACCGGCTCGGCCAAGTCGACCACCAGCCCTTCCCGCCACCACGACCGCGGTGCCGGCGTCACCGGGCAGCGGACACACAACTACACCGACAGTGATGTAACAGGTACAGCACCGTATCAGTCATCCCCACCGTCGGCTACTCAGCGCAGCGGCGTGTCGCACAACGTGCACGATGTGGCATGAGGACTCACGCCGGACCTTCGGGCAGCTCCGGCAGCGGGACGTCCGGGTCGAGCTCGACGCCGGCGTCCCGCAGCTCGTCGTCGACCAGCGCCCACACCGCGGCCGACAGCCGCCGCACCAGCCGCGCCTCGTCGATCGCGCCGGGCACGGCCAACCACCGCACCGTCGTCGACTCCACCAGCCCGGCGACCCCGAAGGCCACGAGGTCCGCGCGCGCCGGGTCCGCGCCGAGCAGCCGCAGGTACCCGCCGAGCAGCTCGCGCAGCCGGTCGGCGACCTGCGCGCGCAGGTCGGCCGCACGCCCACCGCGACCGGGCGCGAGCCCCGTGGCGCGCACCACCATGTAGTCGTACAGCGAGGCGTTGCACACCATCCAGGACACGAACGTCCCCACCACCTGGCCGATCACCTCGCGGGCGGTGCCGCTCGGCCGGACCAGGCCGGGCAGGATCTCCTCGGCGAACAGCTCCGCGACCCGGCCCGCGACCGCGTCGTGCAACTCGTCGGCGTCGGCGAAGTGCCGGTACAGCTGAGGCCGGGAGACACCGGCCCGGTCCGCGATCCGCTCGGTGGACACCCACGGACCGTGCTCGACGATGGCCGCCAGGGCCGCGTCCACGATCTCCGCACGGCGTTTGTCCCGGTGCCCGGCCCACCGGGCAGTCCTGCCGTCCACACCCGCGCCCCGCCGACCGCCTTCCGCCATCCCGGCAGCGTATCCACGACGACGGTGGTCGACGGCAACGGTTCACCCGATGTCGGATCCCGTGGCCGTACCGCCGACGCCCGAAGCAGCTCGGGCGCCTTCAGGGCCTGAGGTAGCGCGGCTCCACCGGCGGCATGGGTTTCACCGGCAGGCCGACGTGGGCCTTGGTCATGAAGTCGAACCACGTGCGCGCGGGCAGGGTGCCGCCGAAGATGTCGCCCTCCCCGCACAACCGGGGCGGCCCGGCGCCGATGCAGATGCCGCTGGGCGAAGTGCTGTCGTTGAAGACCTGCACGGCGCCCGCGTAGTCCGGGGTGGCGCCGAGGAACGCCGCGGACTTGTACTGCTCCGTGGTGCCGGTCTTGCCCAGCATCGGCCGCGTCCACCCGAACTGCTTCGCGGCCGCGGCGGCCGTGCCCCGGTTCCGGTCGTCCTCGCTCAACCCGACGGCCAACGCGTTCGCCAACGCCTCTTCCACCACCTGCTCGCACGGCGCCTCGCGGAACTCCACGGGCGTGCCGTGCCGGTCGAGGATCCGGCTGATCGGAGAGGGCCGGCACCACGTCCCGCCCGAGATGATCGTCGCGGCGACGTTCGCCAGCTCCAGCGTGCTCGTCGGCGCGGGGCTCAACGTGAACGAGGCGTTCCGGGACTTCTTGAAGAACTCCGTCTGAGAGACGCGCAGGTCCTTCTGCTTCGACGTCCGGTCCGGTGGCACGCCCGCGATGTTGGTCGCCATCGTGTCCCGCATCCCGAGCCGGTGCGCCATGTCGACCACCGCGTCCAACCCGGTCTTCTCCTCCAGGATCACGAACGCCGTGTTGGGCGAGGTCGCCAACGCCTCCTTCAACGTCATCCGGGGCGGGTAGCTGCCGTCGAAGTTGCTCAGGCAGTACCAGTGCGTGGACGGCTCCCCGGTCCCCGGGCACCCCGGCGCGCCGCCGAAGAACACGTGCGAGGTGTAGGACGTCGGCGACTCGACGACGCTCTCGATCCCGTACCCGTGCTCCAAGGCCGCCGCGGCGGTGAACACCTTGTAGACCGACCCCGCGCCGAACTTGTTCTCGACCCCGCTGGGCAGGTCGAACTGCGTCTGGAACCGGGCTTGGTCGAGCCCGTAGTCGCGGTTGGCCGCCAGCGCCACCACCTCGTGCCGCTCCTTGCCCGGCCGCACGACCGCCGCGGTGTTCGCGATGCCCGGCGTCGGCTTCGGCACCTGCGCCTCGGCCGCCTGCTTGGCCTGGATCGTGAGCGCCCGGTCCATCGGGGTTTGGACGGTGTAGCCGCCGACCTTCAGCTCGTTGAGCGTGTAGCCGTTGTCGGTCAGGTAGTCCAGCACGTACGAGCAGTAGAACCCGAACTCCGGCCCGGCCCCGACGCACCCGGTGGGCAGGGGCCGCACGGGGGTGCTCAGCCCCAGCGGCGCGCGCTTGTGCGACTGGGCTTGTTCCGGGGACAGCTTGGCGTTCTCCAGCATGAGGTCGATGACCAGGTTCCGCCGCTCGATCGCCTTGTCCGGCCGGGCCTCCGGGTCCAGGAACGTCGGGCTGTTCACCATCCCGGCGAGCATCGCCGCCTGCGGCACGGTCAGCAGGTCCGGCGTGGTGTTGAAGTACGCCTGGGACGCCGCCGCGATGCCGTAGATCGTGCCGCCGAACGGCACCACGTCCAGGTACCGCGACAGGATCTCGTCCTTGCTCAGCTGCGATTCCACGTGCATCGCGATGCGCGCCTCGCGCAGCTTGCGGGCGATCGTCTGCTCTTGCGCCTCCTTCTGCCCGGCGACGTCGTTCCGCGCGAGCACGTGCACGAGGTGGTTCTTCACGTACTGCTGCGTGATCGTCGACGCGCCCTGGGAGATGGTGCCCGTGGCCCCGTTCTTCAGCGCCGCCCGCGCGGTGGCCAGCCAGTCGACGCCGTGGTGCTCGTAGAACCGGCGGTCCTCGGCGGACACCAGCGCGTCCTTCATGACCTGCGCGACCTTGTCCGGCGGCGTGAGCACGCGGTACTGGTCGTAGAGGTAGGCGAACGGCACGCCGTCCTTGTCGGTGATGGTGGTCATCAGCGGCGGCGGCGAGCCGACCACGGTGACCGACATCGCCGCGACGTAGTCGCTCATCAGGTTCGACGCGATGCCGATCACGCCGACGACCGGGATCGCCATCCCGGCGAGCAGCAACCCGGCCACCAGGCAGAGGCCGAGGAGCTTCGCGAAGCATGCGGTTCGCATGGCAGGAAGTCACGTTCGGATGACCCGCCGGAGGGTGTCACGCGGTCGTGTGCGCGGTAACGCGTTCTCGACGCCTACCCCGGCATCGTGCGGTCGGCCGGGCGTGGGTTCACGCGGCGTCGGATCGGGTGGGCGCGGCGCCGACGACATCGGCCGCGTTCGGCACGCCCTTGGGCGGATTGGCATCGACCCCGCCGTCGACCTCCCGGAGGCCGGCCGCCCGGCGGTCCCCCGGGCGGGCAGCCTCGTGCAGCGACTCGATGAACGGTTCCCAGTCCACTCGGAACGAGGTCATGGTTCCCACCTCCCGTACGGTGCGCCCATTACCGCAACCATGACCGAGCGGCAGGGGAACTGCCACCAGGGTCAGGGCTTTTCACCCTCGCGGGGGGGAGGGATCGTGCTCGATCCGACAGGAAGATCACGTCGCGTGCCGTGAGAACACCGTCCACCACGCGATCCGGTACCAAGGTCGCGAGTCGCTTGACTCGTCGTCGATCCCGCTCGACCTCACGGTGCGGTCGCGCGCAGCTGCGACTGCCGGCGCAGCGCGCGGTCCAGGGCGAGGGTGTCCTCCAGCACCACGTCGTCGACGACGCGTCCCCAACGCAGTGTCACCCACTGGATCGCCTGGTTCTCGTAAGGGGTTCCGTCGTCCAGCGTCCCGGCGACCCGGAGCCTGGCCGCCACGGTGGTGGACCAGGGCCAGCCGGAGACGACGACGTCGGTCAGCGCGAGTCGGACGTCGGGCAGGTGCTCGGTGAACCGGTCGAACCACGCCCGGAAGGCGTTCCGGCCGCGCGTCTCGGCGCCCAGGGCGGTATCGCCGACGAAGTGGAACCTCATGTCGGGTGCGGCCATCGACACGGCGGCCTCGTAGTCGCCCGCGTGCATCCGCCGCCACGTCCTTCTGATGATCGCCCGCACGGTCGCGTGGTACATGATCGGGACCGTAACCTGGTGACTTGCAACTTGCAAGCCACTAGGCTGAGGTCATGACACGCACGGACTTCGCCGGGATGGCCTGTTCGATCGCCCGGTCGGCCGCGCTGATCGGCGACCCGTGGTCGCTGCTGGTGGTGCGCGACATCGCACTGGGCCTGCGCCGGTTCGACGAGTTGCAGCAGGACCTGGGCGTCGCCACCAACACGCTCACCGACCGCTTGGAGCGACTGGTGACCGGCGGAGTCCTGGTCCGGGAGCGGTACTCGCGGCGGCCGGATCGCTACGAGTACGCGCTGACCGAGAAGGGACGGCAGCTCGTGCCGATCCTGCTCGCGCTGACCGCGTGGGGCGACCGCTGGGAGTCCGCCGAGGAAGGCCCGCCGCTGGTGGTCCGGCACCACACCTGCGGCGAGGTGGCCACGGCCGAGGTGACCTGCTCGGCCTGCGGTGACCCGGTCGCCTTGAGCCAGGTCGATTTCCACGCCGGCCCCGGTGGCCGCACCGACAGGGGAACCGCGCTGTTGTCCACCCGGCTCGGCCCCAGGACGTGACCGTTCCACAGTGGACGTCCACGAAGGGCACTCGGTTGCCCGCGCCCCCGTGCTGAACGCCCGTTCGCCTCACGGCCGCACGGCACGGGATTCGACGAGGGCGCGGACCGTGGTGGCGACGAGGTCGCGGTGCGGTTCGGGTGAGGTCCCGCGGCGCAGGTGGCGGCGGACGATCGCGTAGGGCACGTCCACCACGGCGATCGACACCAGCTCCGCGTGCTCGGGCGCCGCCGTGCCGAACAGCTCGGTCGCCAGGTCGCGGATCAGCTCCGCCACGGGAGCGTTGAGGTCGGTGAGCGCCCGCCGGGTCTCCGGCGGCAGCTCGGCCTCGGCGAGCAGTTGCGCCCGGTCGGCCTGGAGCAGCAGCCGGGCGTCGGCGGGGTGGCGGACCGCGAACTCCACGGTCCAGTCGGCCGCCGCGAGCAACCGTTCGAGCCCGGAGCCGGTGGTGGCGGCGAGCAGACCGGCCTGGAAACGGGTGACGGTGCGCAGCCACACCTCGGCGAACAGGCGCGTGCGTGAGCCGTACCGGTGGTAGATCGACCCGGTGGGCGCGCCGCTGAGCGCGCTGATCGCGCCCGTGGTCGCCGCGTCCGGACCGCCTCGCACCAGCAGGTCGCGAGTGGCGTCGAGGATCACGTCGTCGCTGTGCACCCGACGCCTGGACATGCCGTCAGCTTAGAGGAGGTATTCTAGAGCGAGCATTCCAATAAAGGATGAGGCGATCATGGTCACCAGGTCGGACAGCCCGCCGTTGCCGCCCGGTCAAGTGCCCGCTCCCCTGCGTCGGTTCGGGCTGCCGCAGTTCGCCCGGGTCCGCCCCCAGGAGCCGACCGGCCCGGTCGTGACCGTCACCGGCTTCGTCGAACGTCCCGCGCAGCGCCCCCTCGGCGAGCTGCTCGGCGCCCACCCGCGGCACGAGCAGCGCGCCGACCTGCACTGCGTCACCACGTGGAGCGCACGAGACCTGCGCTGGGAGGGCGTGCGGTTCCGCGACGTCCACGAGACGCTGACCGACGAGGTGGGCGTCGCGCGGACGGCCGCTTGGGTCACCTTCACCGGCGTGGACGGGTACCGGTCCTGCCTGCGCCTCGACGACGCCCTCGCCGACGACGTGCTGCTCGCCGACCACCTCGACGGGGCGGCGCTCACCACCGACCACGGCGCTCCCGTCCGCCTGGTCGCGCCCGCCCACTACGGCTACAAGAGCGTCAAGCACGTGTGCGCCATCGAGTACTCCCCCACGTTCGACCCGGGCTCGGCGAAGTGGGCGGCGCACCCGCGCGGTCGCGTCGCGCGCGAGGAACGCAGCCGGTACCTGCCCGGCCCGCTCTGGCGCCCGATCTGGCGCGCACTGCTGCCCGGGGTCCGCCACCGGTACGACGACACGCCCGCGACACCGTAGGAACGCCGGGGCGATGTCGGGGGTCGTCCAGCACCGTCTCATTGCACCGAGAGCATTGTTTTCATTGCACTGAGGTGTGCGCCGAACCTAGCCTCGGTCCGTGAGCACAATCTCGGTAAACGGCATCACCGTCGACTACACCGACACCGGCACCGGCCCCGCGCTCCTGCTGGTGCACGGCCACCCGTTCGACCGTTCCATGTGGACACCGCAGCTGACCTGGCCGGGTTGGCGGGTCGTCGCACCGGACCTCCGCGGCTACGGCGCGAGCACGGTCGTGCCCGGGGTGACCCCGCTCGGCGACTTCGCCGACGACCTGGCCGCGCTGGCCGACGCCCTGGGCATCGACCGGTTCGTCCTCGGCGGGTTGTCCATGGGTGGCCAGGTCGTGCTCGAATGCGTCCGCCGGTTCCCGTCCCGCATCCGCGGCCTCCTGCTGGCCGACACGTCCGCGCCCGCCGAGACGCCTCAGGGCAAGGCGAGCCGGAACGCGATCGCCGACCGGGTGCTGCGCGACGGCATGGCCGACCACGCGGCCGAACTGCTGCCGACGATGGTCGCTCCCGACGCCGATCCGCAGGTGAAGGCGCACGTGCTGGCCATGATGCGGGCGGCTCCGCCCGAGGGCGCGGCCGCCGCGCTGCGGGGCCGGGCCGAGCGGCCTGATTACACCGACCTGCTCGGTGCAATCCAGGTGCCGACCCTCGTCGTGGTCGGCAGCGCCGATGAGTTCACCCCCGTCTCCGAGGCCGTGTTCCTCAGCGACCGCGTCCCCGGCTCGACGCTCGCGGTCATCGACGGCGCCGGCCACCTGCCGAACCTGGAACGCCCCGCCGAGTTCAACCAGGCGCTGGCCGCGCTGCTGGGGCAGGTGGCGGCGTGATCGTCCTCGTCACCGGCGCGAGCAGCGGGTTCGGCGCGGCGATCACCCGGCGCTTCGCCGCCGCGGGCGCCCGCGTGGTGGCCGCGGCCCGTCGCGTCGAGCGCATCCCGGCCGGCAGCCGGATCCTGCCGCTGGCGCTGGACGTGCGGGACCCGGAGGCCGTGCGGCACGCCGTGGCCACGCTCCCCGCCGCGTACGCCGACATCGACGTGCTCGTCAACAACGCGGGCCTGGCCCTGGGGCTCGACCCCGCGCACCGAGCGGACCTCACCGACTGGGACCGGATGCTCGACACCAACTGCCGGGGGCTCGTCCACTGCACCCGCGCCGTGCTGCCGGGCATGGTGGCGCGCGACCGCGGGCACGTGATCAACATCGGTTCGATCGCGGGCACCTACCCGTACCCGGGCGGCAACGTCTACGGCGCGACGAAGGCGTTCGTCCGGCAGTTCAGCCTGAACCTGCGCGCCGACCTGCACGGCAGCGCGGTGCGGGTGACGTGCGTCGAGCCGGGCTTGTGCGAGGGCACGGAGTTCTCGCTGGTGCGCTTCGCCGGCGACCAGCCCCGCGCCGCCGCGGTCAGCCGGGGCACGTCCGCGCTCACCGCCGACGACATCGCGGCGACCGTCGAGTGGGTCACCGCGCAGCCGCCTCACGTCAACGTCAACACGATCGAGCTGATGCCGGTGTCGCAGAGCTTCGCACCGCTGGCCGTGCATCGGTCCACCTGACCGTTCCCGCGGTGAGCCGCGGTTCTCCTGCTGGAGAGGGATTCGCGGGCTCACCAGCGGCTAAGGCGCTGTGACAGTGGCGCTCAAGCCGAAGTTCCCAGGCTGTGCCGGACGCGCTGGGACGACCTGGGGGGCTTCGTGGCGGGTGCCGTTCGGGTGGACGCCGAGCCGATCGCGGTCGTCGGGATCGGGTGCCGGTACCCCGGCGGGGTGCGGTCGGCCGACGCGCTGTGGCGGCTGGCCGCCGAGGGACGTGAGGCGGTCGGGCCGGCGCCTGCCGACCGCGGCTGGGACCGGGACGTGGTCGGCGGGTTCCTGGACGACATCGCCGGGTTCGACGCGGACTTCTTCCGGATGTCACCCCGCGAGGCGGTGTCCGCGGACCCGCACCAGCGGCTGGCGCTGGTCACCGCGTGGGAGGCGTTGGAGCACGCCGGGATCGCGCCGGACACCGCCGGCGGACCGGACACCGGCGTCTTCCTCGGCGCCGGGTGGTCCGACTACGCCGCGGTGGTCGACCGGTCGGGGGAAGACCTGGTGGGACGGGCGTTGACGGGGCTGTCCCCCGGGCTGGTCGCGGGACGGGTGGCGCACTTCCTGGACATGGGCGGGCCGGCGCTCACGCTCGACACGTCGTCGTCCTCGTCGTTGGTGGCGGTCCACTGCGCCGTCCGGTCGTTGCGCACGGGCGAGACGTCCCTCGCGCTCGCCGGCGGGGTGGCGGTCATGTCGACGTCGCTGGCGTTCGAGGCGCACGGGCGGCAGGGCGGGTTGGCGCCGGACGGGCGGTGCAAGGTCTTCTCCGCCGACGCCGACGGCACGACGTGGGCCGAGGGCGTCGGCGTGCTGGTGCTGGAGCGGCTCTCCGACGCCGTGCGCAACGGGCGGCGGGTGCTGGCACTGGTGCGCGGCACCGCCGTCAACCACGACGGCGCCACCGACGGGCTGACCACGCCGAGCGGTCCGGCCCAGGAACGGCTGCTCAGGGCGGCGCTCGACGACGCCGGCCTCGCGCCCGCCGACGTCGACGCCGTGGAGGCGCACGGCACCGGCACGCGGGTCGGTGACCCGGTCGAGGCGCGGGCGCTGATCTCGGTCTTCGGGCGGGGGCCGGTGGCGGTGGGGTCGCTGAAGTCGAACATCGGGCACGCGCAGGCCGCCGCCGGTGTCGCGGGTGTGATCAAGATGGTGATGGCCCTGCGGCACGGCGCCCTGCCGGCGATCCGGAACATCACCACCCCGCTGCACCTGGACTGGGAAGGGGTGGAGCTGCTGCGGGAGGGCCGGGCCTGGCCGCACACCGGGCGGCCGCGCCGGGCCGGTGTGTCGTCGTTCGGGATCGCCGGCACCAACGCGCACGTCGTGCTGGAGCAGGCACCTGACGGGTCGGGCGCACCGGGAGCGGCGACCGGGGCCGCTGTGCCCTGGATCGTCTCGGCAGCGACCGAAAGCGCGCTCGACGCCCAGATCGCCCGCCTCACCCCCGCCGCGGCGGGCCTGGACCCCGCGGCGGTCGGGCGGACGCTCGCGGTGGGACGGGCCGGGCTCCGCCACGGCGCCGTCCTGCTGCCCGGAGGTTCCCACGAGGTCGCGCGAGGTGTGCGCGGTGGCGGTCGGTGCGCCGTCCTGTTCCCCGGGCAGGGCTCGCAGCGGCTGGGCATGGGACTGGTGCTCCACCGGACGCACCCGTGCTTCGCCGAGGCGTTCGATGCCGTGGCGGGCGCGTTCGACCTCGAACGGCCGCTCCGCGAGGTCGTGTGGGGCGAGGACGCCGAGCTGCTCGACCGCACCGGCTGGACGCAGCCGGCCCTGTTCGCCGTCGAGGTGGCGCTGTACCGGCTGCTGGAGCACTTCGGTGTCGCGCCGGCGTTCGTCGGGGGCCACTCGGTCGGCGAACTGGTGGCCGCGCACGTGGCCGGGGTGTTCGACCTGGCCGACGCGGCCGCGCTGGTCACCGCGCGCGCCCGGCTGATGGACGCACTGCCCCACGGCGGCGCGATGGCGGCCGTGGAGGCGACCGAGGCCGAGGCGGAGGCGGTGCTGACCGGTGCGGTGTCGGTCGCGTCGGTCAACGGGCCGCGGTCGGTCGTGGTCGCCGGTGACGCCGGGGCCGTGGGACGGGTGGTCGCGCACTTCGCGGGCCTCGGGCGGCGCACGCGGCCGTTGCGCGTCTCGCACGCCTTCCACTCGCCGTTGGTCGAGCCGGTCCTCGAGGACTTCCGCCGGGCCGCCGAGGGCGTGACCTACCGGGCCCCGCGGCTGCCGGTCGTGTCCAACCTGACCGGCGCGCTCGCCGGGGCGGAGCTGGGCACGCCGGACTACTGGGTGCGGCACGTGCGCGGGACCGTCCGGTTCGCCGACGGCGTGGCCGCGCTGGTGCGAGCGGGGGTCGACGCGGTGTTGGAGGCCGGACCCGGCTCGACGTTGACGGCGCTGGTCCGCGACGTGCCCGCGGTGCCGGTGCTGCGCGCCGACCGGGACGAGGCGGAGTCGTTCGCGGTGGCGCTGGGGCGGCTGTCGGTGGCGGGCGTGCCGGTGCGGTGGCGCGAGTTCTTCGGCGACGCCGGGCACGTCGACCTGCCGACGTACGCGTTCGAGGAGGAACGCCACTGGCCCAGGCTGGCAGTGCAATCCCGACCGGCTGCCGAACCGGGCCCGGCCGCTCACGAGAGCGCAGTCGCACGAACCCAACCGGCCCGGCCCCCGCACGAGAACGCAGCCGCCGAACAGGCGCGGTCCCTGCTCGACCTGGTTCGCGCCGAGGCGGCGGCGGTGCTCGGGCGGCGGGATCCGGTGGCGGCCGAGCTGGCGTTCTCCGAGGCCGGGTTCGACTCGCTCGCCTGCCTGGAGCTCTCCGAGCGCCTCAGCGCCCACACCGGCCGCCGGCTGCCCGACACCCTCGTCTACGACCACCCCACGCCCGCGCTGCTCGCCGAACACCTGGCCGGCACCCCCACCGCACCCGCGCTGCCGGCCGACATCGCGACCGCGACCGTCCGGGAGTTGCTCGACCTGATCGACGAAGAGTTCGAGACCACCTAGACCCGCAGGGGGAAACCGGTGTCGGAAGACCAGAAGGTGGTCGACTACCTCAGACGGGTCACCGCGGACCTGAGGGCGGCACGGCAGCGCATCCGCGACCTGGAGGCGCGCGAGCCCATCGCGATCGTCGGCATGGGGTGCCTGCTGCCCGGTGGCGTCGACTCGCCGGACGCGCTGTGGGACCTGGTCGCGTCCGGCCGCGACGCGGTCTCCCGGTTCCCGACCGACCGCGGCTGGGACCTGGCGCGGCTGGAGGCCGACAGCACCACCGGCAACGGCGGGTTCGTCGACCGCGCCACGCGGTTCGACGCCGCCTTCTTCGGCATCTCGCCCCGCGAGGCGGCGGCCATGCACCCGGAGCAGCGGCTGCTGCTGGAGGTGGTGTGGGAGGCGGTGGAACGGGCCGGGATCGACCCCTTGTCGTTGCGCGGCACCAAGACCGGCGTGTTCGTCGGCGCGCACCACTGGGACCAGCCCGCCGCCGCGTCCGGCGACCTCCACGGCCACGCCATGACCGGCAGCGCGTCCAGCGTCCTGTCCGGTCGCGTCGCCTACGTCCTGGGCCTGGAAGGACCGGCGATCACGCTCGACACGGCGTGCTCGTCGTCGCTGGTCGCCCTGCACGTGGCGACGCGGTCGCTGCGGGCGGGCGAGTGCGACCTGGCGATCGTCGGCGGGGTCAGCGTGCTGGCGCGCTCGTCGGCGTTCGTCGAGTTCAGCAGGCAGGGCGGGCTCGCGCCGGACGGGCGCTGCAAGGCCTTCTCCGACGACGCCGACGGCACGGGTTGGGCGGAGGGCGTCGGCGTGCTGGTGCTGGAGCGGGCGTCCGGCCGACGCGCCCTCGCCCTCGTGCGGGGTTCGGCGGTCAACCAGGACGGCGCGTCCAACGGCCTCACCGCCCCGAACGGCCTCGCCCAGCAACGCGTCATCCGCGCCGCGCTGGACGACGCGGGCCTGCGACCGTCCGAAGTGGACGCCGTCGAGGCGCACGGCACCGGGACCCGGCTGGGTGACCCGATCGAGGCGAACGCCCTGCTGGCCACCTACGGCCAGGACCGCGCGCGGCCGCTCTGGCTGGGCTCGCTCAAGTCCAACATCGGCCACACCCAGGCGGCGGCCGGTGTCGCGGGTGTCGTCAAGGCGGTCATGGCGCTGCGGCACGGCGAGCTGCCGCGCACGCTGCACGTCGGCACACCTTCGTCCCACGTGGACTGGGCCAGCGGTGACGTCCGGCTGCTGCGGGAGCCTCGCCCGTGGCCCGACACCGGTCGGCCGCGGCGGGCGGGCGTGTCGTCGTTCGGGATCAGCGGCACGAACGCGCACGTGATCCTCGAACAGGCGCCCGACGGGTCGCCGGCCGAGGGTGGACCCGCCGGGCCGTGGCTGCCGTCGGCGAAGTCCGCCGAGGCGTTGCGCGCGCAGGCGGCGCGCTTGCGGGACCACCTGGAGGCCCGGCCCGCCGAGCCCGCGGACGTCGCGCGGACGTTGGCGGCCCGGACGCGGTTCGCCCACCGGGCGGTCGTGCGGGACGTGACTGACCTGGACGCCCTGGCCGGGGGACGGCCGGGTGTGGTCAGCGGGGTCGTGGCGGACGCGGCCGACCGACCGGTCTTCGTCTTCCCCGGCCAGGGCGCGCAGTGGCCGGGCATGGGCCGGGAGCTGCTCGCGTCGTCGGAGGTGTTCGCCGCTGCCGTGGACGGGTGCGCCGAGGCGTTGGCGCCGCACGTGGACTGGTCGCTGCGGGCGGCGCTGGTCGACGGGGTCGGGCTCGACCGGGTGGACGTGGTGCAGCCCGCGCTGTTCGCGGTGATGGTCGGGCTGGCGGCGCTGTGGCGGTCGAACGGCGTGGAGCCGGCGGCGGTCGTCGGGCACTCGCAGGGCGAGATCGCCGCCGCGCACGTGGCCGGGGCGCTGGACCTGGACGACGCGGCACGGGTGGTCGCGTTGCGCAGCCGGGCGTTGACGCGGCTGTCGGGGCTCGGCGGCATGATGTCGGTGGCGGCCCCGGCGGCACGGGTGCGCGAGTTGTGTGACGGGCTCACGGTCGCCGCGGTGAACAGCCCGGTGTCCGTGGTCGTCTCCGGTCCGCCGGAGACGTTGCGGGAACTGCGGGACGCCTGCTCGCGCGAGGGCATCCGCGTGCGCGTGCTGCCCGTGGACTACGCCTCCCACGGGCCGCAGGTCGAGGTGGTGCGCGCCGAGTTGGCCGAGGCGCTCGCTCCCCTCCGGCCCCGCGCGCCGGGCATCCCGGTCTACTCCACGGTGACCGGTGGTCGTCTGGAGGTCTTCGACGCCGACCACTGGTTCGCGAACCTGCGCCGGACCGTGCTGATGCAGGACGCCACCCGTGCGTTGGTCGAGGACGGCCACCGGGTGTTCATCGAGGTCAGCCCGCACCCGGTGCTGACGTCGGCCGTGCTGGAGACCGCACCGGCCGCCGTCGCGCTGGGCTCGCTGCGCCGCGACGAGGGCGACCGCTTCCCCACCGCGCTCGCGGAGGCGTACGTGCGCGGCGTGCCGGTGGACTGGGGAATCCGCGGCGGCCCCAGCGCGGAGTTGCCGACTTACGCCTTCCAACGCCGCCACTTCGCGCCCGCACCCGAAGCCGCGGTCATCGCGGACCCGACGACCGAGGACCTCCCGGCCGACCGGACCGACGAACGGCCGTCCGACTGGTCCGACCCCGACGCGATCCTGGAGCGCGTCCGCGCCGAGGCCGCCGCGGTGTCGGGGCTCGACCGCGCGGCCGACCTCCCGCCGAACGGGCCCTTCAAAGACGCCGGGTTCGACTCCGTCACCGCGGTGGACCTCCGCACCAGGCTGGCCGCGGTGTTCGGGGTCCGGTTGCCGGTCGGCCTGCTGTTCGACCACCCGACCCCCGCCGCCGTCGCCGCGCACGTCGCCGAACTCCTCGGCGGCTCCACGAGCACCGACCCGGACGCCCCGATCCGCGCGGCCCTGGCCGCGATGCCCGTCAGCAGGCTGCGGCAGGCGGGCGTGCTCGCGCTGCTCGGCCTGGAAGACGCGGGCACACCCGACCTGGACGACCTCGGCGCCGAGGACCTCCTCCGACTGGCCACCGAAACCCTCGCGAAGTAGAGGAGCTCCATGAGCACGACCGAGTACGTCGAGGCGTTGCGCTCCTCGCTGAAGGAGGTCGAACGGCTGCGGCGGCACAACGAGCGGCTGGTGGCGGCGGCGTCCGAGCCCGTCGCCGTCGTGGGGATCGGCTGCCGCTTCCCCGGCGGCGTCACGTCGCCGGACGACCTGTGGCGGCTGGTCGAGTCCGGCCGCGACGCGATGTCGCCGTTCCCCACCGACCGCGGCTGGGACCTGGAGCGCCTGGCCGGCGACGACCCGGGCCGCAGCCGTGCCCTGGTCGGCGGTTTCCTCGACGACGCCACGGGGTTCGACGCCGCGTTCTTCGGCATCGCGCCCAGCGAGGCGCTGGCGATGGACCCCCAGCAGCGGCTCGTGCTGGAGGTCGCGTGGGAAGCGCTGGAACGGGCGGGGATCGACCCCACGTCGTTGCGCGGCAGCCGGACCGGCGTGTTCGCGGGCGCGTCGGGGCACGACTACTCGCTGGTCGCCAGGGACGCGCCCGACGACGTGCGGCTGCTCTACTCCACGACCGGTGACGCGCTGAGCGTCCTCTCGGGCAGGCTCGCCTACACCCTGGGCGCGGAGGGGCCCGCCGTCACCATCGACACGGCCTGCTCGTCGTCGCTGGTCGCCGTGCACTGGGGCGCGCAGGCGCTGCGCAACGGCGACTGCGACCTGGTGCTGGCGGGCGGCGTGACGGTCATGGCGACGGCCGACCTGTTCGCCGCCTTCACCGCGCAGAACGGCCTGGCCGCCGACGGCCGGTGCAAGTCGTTCTCCGAGCGCGCCGACGGCACCGCCTGGGCGGAGGGCGCGGGGGTGCTGGTCCTGGAACGCCTGTCCGACGCGCTGCGCCACGAGCGGCGGATCTTCGCCGTGGTGAAGGGCTCCGCGGTCAACCAGGACGGCGCCTCCAACGGGCTCACCGCGCCCAACGGCCCAGCTCAGCAACGCGTCATCCGCGCCGCCCTGGACAGCGCGGGCCTGCGACCGTCCGAAGTGGACGCCGTCGAGGCGCACGGCACCGGCACGACGCTCGGCGACCCGATCGAGGCGACCGCCCTGCTGGCCGCCTACGGCCAGGACCGGGCGCAGCCGCTCTGGCTCGGCTCGCTCAAGTCCAACATCGGCCACACCCAGGCCGCCGCCGGCGTGGGCGGGATGATCAAGATGATCGCCGCGATGCAGCGCGGCGTGCTGCCGCGCAGCCTGCACGCCGACGCGCCGGCCACCTCGGTGGACTGGGGTTCGGGCTCCGTGCGGCTGTTGGCGGAGAACACGCCGTGGCCGGACACCGGCCGGCCGCGTCGGGCGGGCGTGTCGTCGTTCGGGATCAGCGGCACGAACGCGCACGTGATCCTCGAACAGGCGCCGGAGGCGACGACCCGCGGCGGATCGGCGACCGTCGTGCCGTGGCCCGTCTCGGCCAAGACCCCCGAGGCGCTCGCGGAGCTGAAGACCCGGGTCCGCGAGGCCGCCGCCGGCCGCCGGGCCGTCGACGTCGCCCGCACCCTCGCCGCGGGCCGGGCGTCCTTCGCCCACCGCGCGGTCCTGCTGCCGGACGGGGAGCTGGCCGAGGGCGTGGCGACCGACGAGCCGCTCGCCGTCGTGTTCGCCGGGCAGGGCTCGCAGCGGCTGGGCATGGGGCGTGGGCTGCACGAGCGGTTCCCCGTGTTCGCGGAGGCGTTCGACGAGGTGTCGGCGTTGCTGGACAAGCACACCGACCGCCCGTTGCGCGACGTGGTGTGGGGTCCGGACGCCGACCTGCTCGCCGGCACCGGCTGGGCGCAGCCCGCGTTGTTCGCGCTGGAGGTCGCGGCGTTCCGGCTGGTGTCGTGGCTCGGGGTCCGGCCGGCCTTCGTCCTGGGCCACTCGATCGGCGAGCTGGCCGCCGCGCACGTCGCCGGGGTGTTCTCCCTGGAGGACGCCTGCCGGCTGGTGGCGGCGCGGGCGGGGTTGATGGCCGCGCTGCCGCGTGACGGCGCGATGATCGCCCTGCGCGCGAGCGAGGACGAGATCAGGCCGCTGCTGGACGACCGGGTGTCGATCGCCGCGGTCAACGGGCCGCGGTCGGTCGTGGTGGCGGGCGACGAGAAGGCGGTGCTCGCGGTGGCCGAGGGGCGGGGCGGTACCCGGTTGAAGGTCAGCCATGCCTTCCACTCGCCGCTGATGGAGCCGATGCTCGCGGACTTCCGCGCCGTCGCCCGCGGCCTGGTCTACCACCGGCCCGCGCTGCGCCTGGTGCCGAACACGACCGGCGACGTGACCGACCCGGAGTACTGGGTGCGGCACGTGCGCGAGACCGTCCGGTTCGCCGACGGCCTGCGCACCCTCGCCGAGCAGGGTGTGACGACCGTGCTCGAACTCGGCCCGGACGGCGTGCTGTCGGCCCTGGCGCACGAGTCCGTGGACCACGCGATTCCCCTGCTGCGCAAGGACGAGCCCGAGGACGAGGCGGCGTTGGCCGCGCTCGCCGCCGTGCACGTGCGCGGGGCGACCGTGGCGTGGGAGCGGCTGTGCGACGGCGCCGACCCGCGTCCGGTCGAGCTGCCGACCTACCCGTTCCGGCACCGGAGGTTCTGGCCCGACCCGCGCCAGGCCGGGCCGGACGCGCCGCACCCGCTGCTGGGCGCGGGCGGCGACCTGCCCGACGACGAGGGCGCCCTGTTCACCGGGCTGCTGTCCACCCGGACCCACCCGTGGCTGGCCGACCACGCCGTGCTCGACCGCGTGCTGCTGCCCGGCACGGCGCTGCTGGAACTGGCGCTGCGGGTGGGCGAGGAGGTCGGGTGCCACCGGGTCGCGGACCTGGTGCTCGTCGCGCCGCTGGTCCTGCCCGACCGCGGCGCGGTCCGCGTGCAGGTGCGCGTCGGCCCGGCCGACGCGGACGGGCTGCGTGCCGTCACCGTCCACTCGCGACCCGAGGGCGCCGACGCGTGGACCAGGAACGCCGCGGGCGCGGTCACCGCCGGGGGAACGGCGCCCGCGCCGTTCGAGGAGAGCTGGCCGCCGGTCGACGCGGAGGCGCTCGACGTCGACTACGAGGACTTCGCGGCCCGGGGCTTCCGGTACGGGCCGGCGTTCCAGGGGCTGCGGCGGGCGTGGCGGCGCGGCGCGGAGGTGTTCGCCGAGGTCGCGCTGCCCGAAGGCGTGCACGCGACCGGGTTCGGCCTGCACCCGGCGCTGCTCGACGCCGCCCAGCACGCGATGCTGCTCGGCGACGGCAGTGGCGACGGCGTGCGGCTGCCGTTCTCGTGGACCGGGGTGTCCCTGCACGCGGCCGGAGCGGCGGAGCTTCGCGTGCGGCTCCGGCCGGACGGCGACGCGCTGCGCGTGGCCGTGACCGGGCCGGACGGCACACCGGTCGCGTCGATCGACTCGCTGGTCGTGCGCCCGGTCGACACCGACCGGCTCGACACCGACGCGTTGTTCCGGTTGGACTGGACGCCCGTGCCCGCGACCGGTGTGGCCACCGCGACCGTGCTCGCGCCGGACGTGCTCGGGCTGGCGGAGGCGGGCTTCCCCGTCGCCGCCGACCTGACGGACGGCGTGGTGCTGGTCGGTGTCGCCGGCGACGAGCCGGTGCGATCGGCGCACGAGCTCACCGCGCGGGCCCTGGAGCTCATCCAGCGGTGGCTCGCCGAGGAGCGCCCGTCGCGGCTGGTGTTCGTGACGCGGGGAGCCGTCGACGGTGACGACGTCGCGGCCCGCGCGGTGTGGGGGCTGGTGCGGTCCGCGCAGACCGAGCACCCCGGCCGGTTCGGGCTCGTGGACGTGGACGACGTCACCGCCCTGCCGCGGGCGCTGGCCGTGGACGAGCCGCAGGTCCTCGTGCGGCGGGGCGTGCCGAGCGCGGCGCGGGTGGCCCGGCTGGAACCCGGCCTCCGGCCACCGGACGCGCCCGACTGGAACCTGGACTCCGCCGCCAAGGGCAGCATCGACAACCTCGTCCTGGCACCGGGCCGGCGGCTGCCGCTGACCGGCCACCAGGTGCGCGTCGAGGTCCGCGCCGCCGGGTTGAACTTCCGGGACGTGCTCAACGCCCTGGACATGTACCCGGGCGACGCGGGCTTGTTCGGCAACGAGGCCGCGGGCGTCGTCGTGGAAGTGGGGCCGGAGGTGAGCGGGCTGCGGCCCGGCGACCGCGTGTTCGGCATGGCGGCGGGCGCGTTCGGCACGCAGGTCACCACCGACGCCCGGTCGGTCGCCCCGGTGCCCGACGGCTGGTCGTGGACGACCGCCGCGTCGGTGCCGCAGGTGTTCCTGACCGCCTGGCACGGGCTGGTGGAGCTGGGCGGACTCAAGGCGGGCGAGAAGGTCCTGGTGCACGCGGGCGCGGGCGGTGTCGGCATGGCGGCCGTGCAGATCGCCCGGCACCTGGGCGCGGAGGTCTTCGCGACCGCGAGCGAGGGCAAGTGGGGCGCGCTGCGCGATCTCGGCGTCGCGGACGACCACATCGCCTCGTCGCGGACCACCGACTTCGAGGCCGCATTCGGGCCGGTCGACGTGGTGCTCAATGCGCTGGCGGGCGAGTTCGTGGACGCCTCGCTGCGGCTGCTGGGACCGGGCGGCCGGTTCCTGGAGATGGGCAAGACCGACCTGCGTGATCCGGCGACGATCCCGGCGGGCGTGGACTACCGGCCGTTCGACCTCGGCTGGGTGGAGCCGGCGGGCATCGCGCGGCTGCTGGCCGAGCTGGCGCCGCTGTTCGCGAGCGGCGCGCTGACGCCGCTGCCGGTGCGGACGTGGGACATCCGGCGGGCGAAGGACGCGTTCCGGTTCATGAGCACGGCCCGTCACGTCGGCAAGATCGTGCTGACCGTCCCACGCCGGTGGGACCCCGACGGCACGGTGCTCGTCACCGGCGGCACGGGCGGGCTCGGCGGCGTGCTGGCCAGGCACCTCGTCACCGCGCGCGGCGTGCGGAACCTCCTGCTCACGTCGCGGCGCGGCCCGGACGCGCCCGGCGCGCGGGAACTCGTGGCGGAGCTGACGGGCCTCGGCGCGGCGGTGCGGGTGGTGGCGTGCGACGTCGCCGACCGGGCGGCGGTGGCGGACCTGCTCGCGGACGTGGAGCCGACCGCCGTCGTGCACACCGCCGGCGTCCTCGAGGACGGCCTGGTCGAGGCGCTGACCCCCGAACGGCTCGCGGCGGCGCTGCAGCCCAAGGTGGACGCCGCGTGGCACCTGCACGAGCTGGCCGGTGACGTGGCGGCGTTCGTGGTGTTCTCGTCGGTCGCCGGGACGTTCGGGAACGCGGGCCAGGCCAACTACGCGGCGGGGAACGCGTTCCTCGACGCGCTGGTCGAGCGACGGCGGTCGCTCGGGCTGCCGGGCGTGTCGCTGGCCTGGGGCCCGTGGGACCCCGGCGTGGGCATGATGGGCGGGTTGGACGAGCGGGACGTCCGGCGGATCGTCGGGTCGGGGATGCCGCTCATCACGGTGTCGAAGGGCCTGGCGATGTTCGACGCGGCGCTGGCCGTGGACGAGCCGTCCACGCTGGCCGTGCGGCTCGACCTCGCGGCGCTGCGCCGGCGGGGCGAGGTCCGGCCGCTGCTGCGCGGCCTGGTCGCCCGACGTCCGCGAGCCGCCGAGGCCGCGCTGCCGGACCGGCTGGCGGGGCTGCCGGAGGGCGAGCGGGACCGCGTGCTGCTGTCCCTGGTGGGCGAGCACGCGGCGGCCGTGCTCGGCCGCGACCGGATCGGCGGCGACCTGCCGTTCCGCGAGCTGGGCTTCGACTCCCTGACGTCGGTCGAGCTGCGCAACCGCCTCAACGCGGCCACCGGCCTGCGCCTGCCGACGACGGTGGTGTTCGACCACCCCAGTGCCCGCGAGCTGGCGGTGCGGGTCCGGGACGAGCTGTTCCCGCCGCGGCCGGAGTCCCTCGACGACATGGGCGCCGAAGACCTGATCGCCCGCGCGCTGGGAGGGCGGTCGTGACCGAGGACCGCCTCGTCGAGGCCCTGCGCGCCGCGCTCAAGGAGAACGAGCGGCTGCGCGCGGCGCAGACCGCGTCGACGAACGAGCCGATCGCCATCGTGGGCATGTCCGTGCGCCTGCCCGGCGGTGTCCGCACGCCGGAGGACCTGTGGGAACTGGTCCTCGACGGCGTGGACGCGATCGGACCGCTCCCCCGCGACCGCGGGTGGGACCTGGAGAGCCTGTACGACGCGGACTCGCCCAACGGGACCCCGGTCCGCGAAGGCGGGTACCTGGACGGCGTCGCCGAGTTCGACGCGGACCTGTTCGGCATCAGCCCGCGCGAGGCCGAGGCGATGGACCCGCACCAGCGGCTGCTGCTCCAGGCCTCCTGGGAGGCGTTCGAACGGGCCGGGCTCGCGCCGTCGGCCATGCGCGGCACGCGGACCGGGGTGTTCGTCGGGCTCGGGCACCAGGACTACGGGCCCGCCTGGGACGCCGTGCCCGCGGGCTTGGAGGGCGTGCTGGGCAACGGGCGGATGGGGAGCATCGCGTCCGGCCGGATCGCCTACGCCCTGGGCCTGGAGGGCCCGGCGCTCACCGTCGACACGGCGTGCTCGTCGTCGCTGGTCGCGCTGCACCTGGCCGTGCAGTCGCTGCGCCGGGGAGAGTGCGACTCCGCCCTGGCCGGCGGCGCGATGGTGATGTCCAGCGTGCTCGCGCTGGTGGAGTTGACCCGGCAGCACGCGCTGGCCGACGACGCGCGCTGCCGGGCGTTCGGCGAGGACGGGTCGGGCATCGGGCTGTCCGAGGGCGTCGGGGTGGTCCTGGTGCAGCGGCTGTCGGACGCGGTGGCCGCCGGGCGCGAGGTGCTGGCCGTCGTGCGGGGTGGCGCGGTGAACCAGGACGGCCGGTCCAACGGCCTCACCGCGCCCAGCGGCGCGGCGCAGCGGCGGGTGATCCGGTCCGCGCTGGCCGACGCCGGGCTGACCGCGCGGGACGTGGACGCGGTCGAGGCGCACGGCACGGGCACCGCCCTGGGTGACCCGATCGAGGCCGATGCGCTCATGGCCACCTACGGGCAGGACCGCGACGAGCCGCTGTGGCTGGGATCGCTCAAGTCCAACATCGGGCACACCCAGTTCGCCGCGGGCATCGCCGGCGTGGTCAAGGCGGTCCTGGCGCTGCGCCACGGGATCCTGCCCGGCACCCTGCACGCCGACCCGCGCTCGTCGCGGATCGACTGGTCCGCGGGCGCGGTGGAGCTGCTCACCGAGCGGCGGCCGTGGCCGGAGACCGGTCGGCCGCGGCGGATGGCGGTGTCGTCGTTCGGGCTCAGCGGCACCAACGCGCACCTGGTGCTGGAGCAGGCGCCCGTCGGCGCTCACCCGGATCCCGTGCCGGACCGGCTGCTGCCGTTCCTGCTGTCCGGCACCGACGAGACGGCGGTGCGGGCGCAGGCCGCGCGGCTGCGCGAGTCCCTGCCGGACGCGCCGTTGGCCGACATCGCGC
Organism: Actinosynnema sp. NPDC037264; assembly: GCF_055603705.1. Lineage (NCBI taxonomy): Bacteria > Bacillati > Actinomycetota > Actinomycetes > Pseudonocardiales > Pseudonocardiaceae > Actinosynnema > Actinosynnema sp. NPDC037264. Next base: position 156,521 of record NZ_JBVJVK010000014.1, read on the forward strand.
TGTCGCTGGCCACGACGCGGTCCCACCTCGCCGCGCGGGTCGCGGTGGTGGCCGGTGACCGCGAGGGGCTGGCCGCCGCGTTGGGCGACGTGGCGCGCGGCGTCACGCCCGTGTCCACTGTGGACTCGCACGGCGGTGTGGTGTTCGTCTTCCCCGGCCAGGGCTCGCAGTGGCAGGGCATGGGCGTGGAGCTGCTGGAGCACAGCCCGGTGTTCCGCGACCGGATGGCCGACTGCGCGCGGGCGCTGGCGGCGTTCATCGGCTGGGACGTGCGGGACGTGCTGCTCGACGTGCCCGGCGCGCCCTCCGCGGAGCGGATCGACGTGGTGCAGCCGGTGCTGTTCGCGCTCAACGTGTCGTTGGCGGCGCTGTGGCGGTCGTACGGCGTGGAGCCGTCCGCGGTGGTCGGGCACTCGCAGGGCGAGATCGCCGCCGCGTGCGTGGCCGGTGCGCTGAGCTTGGCCGACGCGGCACGCGTGGTCGCGTTGCGCAGCAGGCGGTTGCGGGCGTTGTCCGGTCAGGGGGCGATGGCCGCGGTGTCGTTGCCCTTGGCGGAGGTCCAGGCCCTCCTGCGCGGCACCGACCTCGTCGTCGCGGCCCTCAACGGGCCCGCGTCCATCGTCGTGTCGGGACCCACGCCGTCGGTGGACGCCTTGCTCGCCCGGTGCGAGGCCGAGGGTGTCCAGGCGCGGAAGGTCCGGTCTGACGTGGCGACGCACTGCTCGCTGGTCGAGGTGCTGCACGCCGACCTGCTGGAGGACCTGCGCCCCCTGGCGCCGCGGCCGGGCGACATCCCGTTCCACTCCACGGTCGAGGCGGCCGTGGTCGGCGGCGAGGAGCTGGACGCCGACTACTGGTACGACAACATGCGGCGGCCGGTCCGGTTCGAAGAGGCCGTGCACGGGTTGCTGGCCGAGGGCCACACGGTGTTCGTCGAGGTGAGCGCGCACCCGGTGCTCACGGTCGCGCTCCAGGACGTCCTGGAGGACCGGACCGGCGTGGCGGTCGGCACGCTGCGGCGCGGCGACGGCGGTCCGGCGCGCGTGCTGGCCGCGCTCGGCGAGCTGTGGGCCGCGGGCGCCGCGGTGGACTTCGCGCCCGCGCTGGCCGGTGGCCGGGTCACCGCGCTGCCGACCTACGCGTTCCGCCCCGACCGGTACTGGTTGGACTCCGGGGTCGTCGGGCAGGGTCGGGACGCGGGGTTCTGGGCGGCGGTCGAGGCCGGTGACGCGGACGCGCTGGCCCGGCTCGTCGCGCCCGGTCGGCCCGACCTGGCCCGGGCCCTGGCGCCCGCGCTGCCCGTGCTGTCCCGGTGGCGACGTCGGCGGACCGACCACGACCAGTGGCGCTACGGCGTGACGTGGCGGCCGTGGGAACCGCCGGCCGGGGCGGTGGCGGGCAGCACGGTGATCGTCGTGCCGGCGGAGGACCGGGCGCTCGGCGAGCGGCTGCGGGAGGTGCTGGGCGGCGAGGTGGTCGCGGTGCCGGTCGGCGGCGGGGTCTCGCTGCCCGAGGCGGCTCGCGTCGTGAGCACGGTGGTGGACCCGGACCGGGCGTTGGCGGTGATCCGGGCCGCGCGGTCGCCGCTGTGGTTCGTGACCTCGGGTGCGGTGGCGGCCCGACCCGACGAGTCCCCGGCGTCGGCGGACGCCGCCGCGCTGTGGGGCCTGGGCCGGACGGCGGCCCTGGAGTTCCCCGACCGGTGGGGCGGGTTGGTCGACCTGCCCGCGGACGTCGACGACGGCGTGCGGGCGAGGTTGGCCGCCGTGCTGGCGTCCGGGTCGGACGAGGACCAGGTGGCCGTGCGGTCGGACGCGACGCTGGTCCGCCGCCTGGTCCGCGCGCCCGCGGGCGAAGGCTCGCCGTGGCGCGCCGGCGGGACCGTGCTCGTCACGGGTGGGACCGGCGCGGTCGGGCCGCACCTCGTGCGGTGGCTCGCGCGCAACGGCGCCGAGCACGTCGTGTGCACGAGCCGGACCGGCGTCGAGCCGCCGTCGTTCGCGGCCCTGCGCGCGGAGTCCGACGTTCGGTTGACCGTGGCGCGGTGCGACATCGCCGACCGGGACGCCCTCGCGGAGCTGATCGACCGGATCGGGCCGGTGCGCGTGGTCGTGCACGCGGCGGCGGAGATCCGGCTCGATCCCCTGCGCACCACGACGTCCGAGGAGTTCGCCCAGGTCCTGGCGCCGAAGGTGGCCGGCGCGCGGAACCTCGACGAACTGCTGCCGGACGTGGAGGCGTTCGTGCTGTTCTCGTCGGTCGCGGGCGTGTGGGGCAGCGGCGACCACGGCGCGTACGCGGCGGCCAACGCCTACCTGGACGCGCTGGCGCGGCAGCGGCGGGACCGCGGCCGGCACGCGCTCAGCGTCGCGTGGGGTCTGTGGGACACGCCCGACCGGTGGGGCCCGGACGGACCGCCGGAGGTGGTGCGGCTCGCGGAGCGGCAGGGACTGCCGCTGATGGACCCCGAACAGGCGCTGGTGGCGCTGGGGCGCGCGCTGGACAACGACGACACCTGCGTGGCGATCGTGGACGTGGCGTGGGACCGGTTCCTGCCGGTGTTCTCCGCGAGCCGCCCGCGGCCGTTGCTGGCCGAGGTCGGGGATCCGGTCGAGGCCACCGCGGCGGACCTGCCCACCCGGCTCGCCGCGCTGTCCCCGGACCAGCGCGAGCGGGAGGTGCGCGAGATCGTGCACGCGGCGGCGGCCGCCGTGCTGCGGCGCGACGACGTGCCGCTGGGCCGGCCGTTCCGGGACCTGGGCCTGGACTCGTTGACGTCGGTCGAGCTGCGCAACCGGCTGACCGCCGCGACCGGCGTGAAGCTGCCCGCCACGGTGGTCTTCGAACACCCGACCGTGGTCGCGCTGACCGACCGACTGGTGGCGGAACTGGGCGGCGCGCAACCGGTGACGCCCACGGCACCGTCCGTCACCGACGACGACCCGATCGCGATCGTGGCGATGAGCTGCCGCCTGCCCGGCGGGGTGCGCTCGCCGGAGGACCTGTGGCGGCTGCTGGAGGCCGAGCGGGACGTCATCGGTCCGCTGCCCGACGACCGCGGCTGGGACCTCGACCGCCTGTACGACCCGGAACCCGGTCGCCTCGACACCACGTGCACGAAGGAAGGCGGCTTCCTGCGCGACCCGGCCGCGTTCGACGCCGCGTTCTTCGACGTCGGCCCGGACGAGGCGCTGGCGATGGACCCGCAGCAGCGGCTCGTGCTGGAGACGGGCTGGGAGGCGTTCGAGCGCGCCGGCATCGACCCGTCGGCGTTGCGCGGCAGCCGGACCGGCGTGTACCTGGGCACCCGGTACCAGGGTTACGGCGCGGACGCGCCCGCCACCCCGGAACTGGCGCCGCACCTGCAGACCGGCGACCTGATCAGCGTGCTGTCCGGACGGGTCTCGCACGTGCTCGGCCTGGACGGACCGGCGATCACGGTCGACACGGCGTGCTCGTCGTCCGCGGTCGCGCTCCACCTGGCCGCGCAGGCGCTGCGCCAGGGCGACTGCACGCTGGCGCTGGCGGGCGGCGTCACGGTGATGGCGCGCCCGGCCGAGCTGGTCGGGCTCAACCAGCTGCGGGTGCTGTCGCCCGGTGGGCGCTGCCGGTCGTTCGCCGACGACGCCGACGGCATGGGCATCTCGGAGGGCGTCGCGCTCGTGCTGCTGGAACGGCTGTCCGACGCCCGGCGGCACGGTCACCCGGTGCTGGCGCTGGTGCGCGGCTCCGCGCTCAACCAGGACGGCACCGCCAACGGCCTCACCGCGCCCAACGGCGGCGCGCAGCGCCGGGTCGTCGCCCAGGCCCTCGCCAACGCCGGCCTGCGGCCCGACGAGGTGGACGCCGTCGAGGGCCACGGCACGGGCACGGCGCTGGGCGACGCGATCGAGGCGCAGGCGCTGGTCGACGTGTACGGGGGCGACCGAGTGCGGCCGCTGCGGCTCGGGTCGCTGAAGTCCAACGTCGGCCACACGCAGTCGGCGTCGGGGGTGGCCGGTGTGATCAAGATGGTGCTGGCGATGCGGCACGGCGTGCTGCCGCGGTCGCTGCACGCCGGCGTGCCGTCGTCCCGGGTCGAGTGGTCCGGGGTGTCGCTGCTGGACTCGGCGGAGCCGTGGCCTCGGACCGGGCGGCCGAGGCGGGCCGGGGTGTCGTCGTTCGGGATCAGCGGCACGAACGCGCACGTGCTGCTGGAGGAGGTGCCACCGCCGGCGCCGCCGCCCTTCGCGGCCGGTCCGTGGCCGCTGTCCGCGCGGTCGGCGGAGTCGTTGGCGGCGCACGCGGAACGGCTGGCGGCGTTCGTCGCGGCGAAGGAGCACCTGGGCGGCATCGGCGCCGCGCTGGCCTCGCGGACGGCGCTGGAGCACCGTGCCGTGGTCGTGGCCGACGACCGCGAGGGGTACCTGGCGGGCCTCACCGCCCTGGCGACGGGTCGCCCGCACGAGGCCGTGCTCACCGCGGCAACCGCCACGGGCACGGACACCGCCCACCGGTGGGTGCGGGGCGAGGTCGACTGGCCGCCGTCACCCACCGACGGCCGCACGACGGTGCCGACGTACGCGTTCCAGCGACAGCAGTACTGGCTTTAGGCAGGACGGCGGCGGGCCGGTCCCGCCGCCGTCCAACTGCTGACGGCGGGCCACGGGTGAAGTTCTTCCTCGCGGAGGACCTTCCCGGCCGCCGCGACCTCCTCGTGGCCGGCACGCGGCTCTCTGGCATCTGTGAACCACCGCGCTCCGGTGTTGTTCGGGCGTTCCGAGGGGTTGAATTCCGGGCCTACGCCGCTCGGAGCAAGGAGTGCACATGCGCACAGCAACCGTGGCCGCGGCAGTCGTCGCCCTGGCCGCCGTGACCGCTTCGCCCGCTTCCGCGATCAACACCTACAACGCCACCCCGGCCCCGGAGCGGACGGAGGTCGGAGCCCTGGTCGCGACCTGGGACAACGACGACAACCCCGCCACGCCGGACCGGGTCGACTGGGTGTGCAGCGGCACGATGATCGACGCCGACACCTTCCTCACCGCGGCCCACTGCGTCGACGGTTGGCCGTCGAACGTCACGTTCTACGTCTCGCTGCTGCAGGACGTGCAGTCCGCGCTCGACACCGCGACGGGGACCCCGGCGCAGAAGGCGGCGGCGGTCGGCGTGCGGGGCGTGGCCCACGCCGACCCGGCCTACCCGGGCAACTCCGCCGACTCGCACGACATCGCGGTCGTCGAGCTGCCCGCCAAGCAGCTGGCGGCGCGCTGGAGCTTCAAGCCCGCCACCCTGCCGACCGCGGGCAAGCTCGACGCGCTGGGCCCGAAGGCGCTCGACGCCGCCGAGTACACCGTCGTCGGCTACGGCACCGAGGAAGCCCAGAACGGCCCCGGCGGCCACACGCACCCCGGCGGCGGCGTCCGGATGAAGGCCCCGCTCGGCTTCAACGCGCTCAACAACACCTGGCTGCGGCTGTCGATGGTGGAGGCGCAGGGCAACGGCGGCGCGTGCTACGGCGACTCCGGCGGCCCGAACTTCGCCACGATCGACGGCAAGCGCGTCCTGGTGGCGACCACGATCACCGGCGACGCCCCGTGCTACGCGACCAACGTCGTCTACCGCATGGACACCCCGTCCGCCCGCTCGTTCCTCGCCCCCTTCACCACCCTCCCGTAACGCCGACGGCGGCGCCGGCTCCCGACCGCACGTCGGGAGCCGGCGCCGCCCTCAGTCGGTCGGCAACCGACCGCCGGGCAACGCCTCCAGCGGCAGCGGAGTTTGGCCCGAAACGGTCACGGTGAGGCGTCCGTCGGTGTCCTCCACGTGGATCAGGTAGCCGCCGCGCAGCTCGTAGGTCCCGGTCACGGCGACCGGCTCCACCGGGGTCGGCCTGCCGTAACGGCTCTCGGCGGCGGCGAAGAGGGCCGACAGGATCTCGTTCGCAGCGTCGTTGTTCGTCAGCACCGCGACGCTCGTCCGGGTGCCGGGCCACGTGTGCAGGCGGGAACGCCTGGTCGAAGATGCTGTCGGCCATGCCGAGCGGGTCGAGGACGGTGGTCCGCACGAGGTCGGCGAACCCGTCACCGGTGACGTCTTCGAGCAGCTGTTCCAGCACCGCGTAGTGGCTGCCGAAGCCGCGGAACCAGTTGTAGGTCAGGCCCGCCGTGTGCGCCGACAGCTGCCGCGGCGTGATCACGACCCGCCGGCCACCGGTTTCGGGCACGTGCCACGACGTCAGGTAGGCATCGATGTCCTGGTCGAGGTCGAGCACTCGCTCAAGAGAGTCGCACCGGTAGGCGTTCCACGAGCTGGAGGCACAGGCGTCCGTTGTGGTAGCAGCACTTCCACGGACCGGCCGCCTCCTTGCGCAGCGGCACGTTGTCCGCGTCCCGGGCGTACAGCCACTCGCCGGTCGGCCGGGGGTCGACCACGTTGGCGGTGATGTAGTCCCAGGTGCCGCGCGCCAACTCGAGGAACGACCGGTCACCGGTGCGTTCGTGCGCGTTGAGGAAGCCCACGACCGCCTCCGCCTGCACCCACCAGACCCGCGTGGCGTCGACCCGGCCCGCGACCGCCTCGTTGGCGACCGCGCCGTCGGCGAGCACCGCCCGTTCCGCCGTGCCCTCGGCCAGTCCGACCACGGCGTCCGGCAGGTCCGCGCCGATCTCCCGGCACGCCTCGTCGATCAGCCAGCTCGCCTCGACGTCGTGGCCGAACGACATCACCTCGCCCAGCTCACGCCAGTCGGCGTCCAGGAACACCCGCAGCGAACGGCGGCGCGGGTCGTAGAACCGGTCGCGGAACGTCTCCAGCAGTGCCGCGATCCGACCGGCCACGGCAGGCGACGGCGCCACCGCGTGATAAGCGGTCAACGCCTCCAGCACGTGCAGGTGGGTGTTCATCGTGACGTCGGCCAGCTCCGCCTCACCGAGCAGGGCGTTGGGCTTCGGCGTCCAAGCGCGGTCGAACTGCTCGCGGTAGGCGCCCCTGGCCGGGTCGAAACCGACACCCGTCACGATCCCGTACACCTCCGCCGCCCTCGCCGCCGCACCCGGATCGCCGGTCGCGCGGTGGTACTCGCTCAACGCGTAGAGCGCGAACGCCTGGGCGTAGACGTGCTTGTCGGTGTCCGCCGGCGCGCCGGTGTGGTCCACGGACCAGAACACCCCGCCGTGCACGGGGTCGACGAGGCGGCCGGTCACGAACCGGTACATGTCGCGTGCGGCGGCCAGGTACGACAGGTCGCCGAACGCGCGGTAGGCGGCGGAGAAGGTCCACAGGAACCGGCACGCCATGACCGCGCCCTTGTCAGCCGTGTGGTGCACCACCAAGTCCGCGTCGACGTACCCGTGCACGCCGCCGTGCTGGTGGTCCACCAGGCCGAGCCAGAACGGCAGGATGCGGTGCCGCAGCTCGGTCTCCGCCTCCCGCCGCAGGTCGTGGTCGATCATCGGCTCCCCGTCCGGTTGTTCACCCGCAGGCCTCGGCTCGCACCTGGTGCAGCCCGACCTCCGTGACCGTGTCGTCCGCGACCACGACGATCAAGTCTGCCACCCTCGCCGCGGACCTCGATGCCGAACTCACGAGGCCCTTCGTCGCGGTGGCGCGGACATGGGACCGCGGGCGCGGATACCCTCTCCGCCATGGTCCGCACGACCCCGCCGCGTCCGGTCGACGTCGCGGCACTCCTGCCCCGCCTGGCGCCGCTGGCGCGCACCGCCACGCGGCTGCACCCCCGGCCCGGCGAACCGACCTCGGCGGACAGCTCGATCGGCGGCCCGTTGCTGTGGCCCGCGGGGGAGCCTTGGCCGACCTGTGCCGAACACGCCGGTCCCACGCTCTACGGCGCCACCGTGCCCGACGTGGTGGCACGGCGGCGGATCCTGGCGCAGGCGTGGGCGCGACCGCGTCCCGACGGCGCGGACCTGCTGACCGAGGAGGAAGAGGTCGTCGTCGACCGCGTCGACTCCGGCGCGGAGATCGCGCAGGACGGACCGACGCCGATGGTGCCGGTGGCCCAGCTGCACGCGCGCGACGTCCCCGGTCTCCCCCGCCCGGACGGCGCCGACCTGCTGCAGGTGCTGTGGTGCCCGTTCGACCACGAGGACGACGGCTACCTGCCGAGCACGGTGCTGCGCTGGCGGGTCGCCGCCGACGTCACGGATCCGCTGACCGACCCGCCACGACCGGCCGCGGTCGAGGAGCACTACCTCCCGCAGCCGTGCGTGCTGCACCCGGAGGAGGTGACGGAGTACCCGGCCCGGCTCTCCCTGCCCGAGGACCTGGCCGAGCAGGTCAAGGCGTGGGAGGGCCCGGACTACCAGTTCGACCTGTCCGTCGCCCCTGGCTGCAAGGTCGGCGGACACGCGCCGTGGAGCGTCACCGACCCCTTCCCCATGTCCTGCCCCGACTGCGGCGCCGACGTCCGACCGCTGCTCACCCTCGACTCCGCCGAGTGGGGCGGCGAGACGAGCTGGCGGCCGTTCGAAGACACCGCAGCCGACCCGCAGCGGTTCCCGGCCGCCAACGAGCCGACGCTGCTGATGATCGGTCGCGACTACAAGCTGCAGTTCTACTCGTGCACCGCCTCCCCCGCGCACCAGCACATCGCGAACATGCAGTAGCCGCTCCCGACCGCGGCGCACAGCCGGCCGGCCCGGGACACGCCGATCCGCTAAGTGGTCGAGGGAGCGGAACGGCACTCGCTCAGACGATTCGGGTCAGGCCTGTGGCTGTCGGGCGAGACGTTGGGAAGGTTCCCCCTGAAGAAGTTGTCCCACAAGCCGTCGACGATGAACTTCCTCAGCTTTCCCTTGATCAGTTCGCACCTGACCTTGTCACCCAGCGGCAAGCCGACACCGTATCGCTCCTCCTTGCCGAAAACGATGTTGGCGGGGATCGTCACGCCGTTGTCCGTCTTGGCCATGCCGTACAGCAGGAGTTGGTCCGTCGACACCACGTCCACGTCGCCCGCGTGCAAAGCCAGGCGGCAGTCCTCGTAGACCTTCTTCTGCACGATGGTCACCTTGACCCCCAGGTCGTTCTTCACCTGGTCCAGTGAGGTCGACCCGCTGGTGACGCACACCGTCTTTCCCAGCAGGTCACCGACCGAGCGGTACAGGCCCGCATCCTCGCTTCGCACCATGACACCTTGCTGGGTGCGCATGTACGGTCCGACGATCTCCACCTGCTTGAGCCGGTGGTCGGAGATCGAGTAGTTGGCGATGACCATCGAGACCGTGTTGTTCTTGAGATCCCTCTCACGATTCTCGGTCACGACGTCGACTTCGACCGGATCGAAGTTCAGTTCACTGCCCAACCATTCGGTCAGGTCGTGGTCGAACCCACTGCGCGTTCCGGTGTGGTCCCTGAACCCCCACCCGGGCGAACTCGGCGCAGAACCAACGTTGACGACCGACGGGAACGACGGCTCTTCGGTGGACGTGCACGCCGAGAGCAGGACGACCAGCACGACAGACAATCTCAGCACGCGCGCGGACCAGTTAATCATGGAGCACCGCCTCGTCAATCTGCATCAGCACCTTGCACGGTGCGTTCGCCGGTTCGTAGTGGACGACCACTTTGACCTGCGCCGCGGTTTGCGCGCCGCCGAGCGGGAGGGTCACCTCGGTCCTCGGCGCAACGCTGATCGCCTGCCCCTCTTTCCCGTCGAGGACGGGAATGAAGTCGAGCAGCGCCGTGTTCTCGCAATCTCCGGAATCTCGGACGTTGCGGAGGGACACGACCAGGGTCAAGTTGTCCCGCCGTGGCGGACGGTGCGACTCCGGGAACACCAACGTCGCGACTCCACTATCCGTCCACGGCACCCCGGCAGCACTGACGTGGCCGGAGAGGGCGACGTCGAGGTCCTTCGTGTTCTCCCGCACGGCGTACCCGACGGTCAGGATCCCGAGCACCGCGATCACGACCGCCGAAACGATCAGGACACGCCGCCACGGGAACAGCGCACTTGTTCCTGCCGACGCCGAGACTCCCGAGAGCGCGGCCAAGGCGACGGCCAGGGGTAACGACAGCGCGCCCGCGAGCTGGCTGGCGACCTCCAGGTCCAAGAACGTCAACGGTGCACAGGAGACAGCGAAGAGCACCGCCAGGATCCGCAAGTTCCGCCGCCCGTGTTCATTTTCACCCACATCTCACCTCCAGGCATGACCTACCCCTATTACAATTGCCGTCGCATGCGAAGTGGCGACGACGCTTGATCATCGCGGTAGCGGGACTGTACGGCGGGCCGGCAGGTATAGAACCGCACTTTTCGGTAGTTGCCTGTTTCGTGATCTTCTTCGGCTCGCGACAGCGGCGCGGCAGCACTCCGAAGAGGTGCGCCTGCGGCCATTCGGCCGAGGATCCGGTGGCGGCGCAACGATAGGAATAACGGGTGCGGCGCGCCGGGTTCCGCCGCCGACGTCCGACCGCCCGTCACCGGCCGGAGGTTCCGGTAGCCCGCCCGCGGGACAGGCGCAGTGGCGCCCAGATCAGCAGGGCGAGCACGGCCACCAGCAGGTACTCGATGACCGGGATGCGCACGACCTCGTCAACGCGGTCGAAGCCGCGCCAGGCGTAGACGGCCGCCACCGCCACCGCGACGGTCCCGGCGACCCACCAGCGCGCGGCCGTGCTCAGGCCGACGCCGTGCATCTGGGTGATCACGAAGATGCCGACGAACCCGAACAGGAACATCGGCCAGATCCCATCCGGTCCGGAGTTCATCACCGCGACCAGCGTGCCGTGCAGCACCACCATCAGCTCCAGCGTGAGCGTCCACCACCGGTTCGTGTGGGCGGCGGTGAACATCAGGCTGCTCTGGAACAGCAGCAGGAACATGTAGAAGAACCCGATGAGGTGCCCGCTGGTCGACTCCATCGGGTGATACCAGAACGTGTAGATCGCGGCCCAGCTGAACAGGTAGCCGTGGTACCGCCGCACGAAGTCCACGACGTCGGCCGAGATCGGGGCCCGCCGGCCGAAGAACAGCCCGCGCCGCTTGTTCTCCATCAGCAGCACGGCCACCAGCAGCAGCACGACGGAGCCCTGCGAGCTGAAGATCGACACGTCCTGGGCGATGCCGTCGTAGAAAATCTGCGTCTGCACGGCGTGCAGGGCGATGAACGCGCCGTTGGCCGCGAGCGCGACGACGTTCACCCGGTGCAGGCCGGTGGTGTAGCGGCGGATCCTGGTCTGCGCGTAGTAGATGAGCCCCCACGACACGACCTGGTGCGCCACGTAGCCGGTCCACGCCGACGCACGCGTCCAGAAGGTGGGTTCGGGCAGTTTCCAGTAGTACCAGGAGGCTCCCTGGTCGGGCAGCAGGGCGATCCCGTGCAGCCGCTGCCCGAACAGCCACACCAGGCCGGTGAGCGCCAAGCTCCCGATCACCCCGAGCACGAGCAGCCCACTGCGACCACGCACGATGTTCAGCACGCTGAACATCATGGCAAACGCTCAGCAGGCTGAACAACTGCCCCTCGGACCGCTCTGCGAAGATGGTCGCGTGGGCCAAGGGGACGAGCAGGAGGTGTCGCACCGGCCGGACCAGGTGCGCGCCGACATCGACTCCTGGCCGACCGGGCGACTGCTGTCGGTGGCGGCGCGGGTCGTGGAGAGCCGGTTCGACGAGGTGCTGAACGGCTTGGGCCTGACGCACGCGGGCCTGATCGCGCTGCACCACCTCGCCGACGGCCCGCGCGCCCAGCGCGAGCTGGCGACGCTCTGCAAGGTGACCGACCAGACCATGAGCCGCACCATCGAGCGGCTGGACCGCTCCGGGCACGTCACCCGCGGCTCCGACGCCCGCGACCGCCGACGCACCCTGGTCGAGATCACCCCGACCGGCCGGGACGTCCTGACCGCCGCCCGCCGCGAGGAGCAGGAGTCGGAGGCGCTGCTCGGCGCGGTGGACGACTACGACCACTTCCGCCGCCAGCTGATCATCCTGATCGCCGCCGCGACCGCCCACCGCTGAACTCGCCGGCACGCTGGGTCGACGCAGGCCCGGCACGGCGGACACCCGCAGCCCGGTGTCACCCGCGCACGTGCCGCCTCACGGACTCGTCACCGAGCGCACAGGCGCCGTCCGGCCCGCAGCGATGTCCTTCCGAGCGGCACAGGGTTGCCAGTGCGGTGGTGAGCAGGCGTTCGGCGGTGAGGGCGTCGTGGGCCAGCGCGGTGGCGAGGGATCCTCCGTGCGCCAGCGGGACGAGGGACCACCAGTCGCCGCCGGCCGGTTCGGCGGGGTCGTCGCCCCGGACGAGCAGTTCGCCGGCGATGACGGTGTGGCCGGCGAGGTGGGCCGGGGTGTGGTCCAGGTCGGGGTTGCCGAGGTCGAGTCGTTGGTGCAGCAGGGTGGTGTCGGCGCGGCGGACGCGGGTGAGGCCGGTGAAGCGCCCGGGTGGTTCGCCGGTGCGACCCAGGACGACGATCTCCCGGCAGCGCAGGCGTGCGTCGGGGGCCAAGTCGGCGAGCAGCTCTGTGTGGTGGTCGGCGTCGGCGGCGACGATCGTCGGCTCGGTGCGGTAGTCGAGCCGGCCGGCTTCGGCGACGTGGAACCTCGTGGTCATCCGGCTGGGGCCGGGGTGCGGACCGGGCAGCGCGAGGGTGGCGCCGATGCCTTGCAAGCGCAGCCCGGCGCCCGGTCCGACGTGGACTTCCAGGTCCAGGTCGTCACCACCCAACGGGGCCGCGGCGGAGCCGACGAGGTGCACCAGGGCGGTATCGGGGTCGCCGTCGTGTCGGCCGGGTGGGCTGGGCATGAGGGTGAGCGGGGACACCGACCGCAGTTCGCGCACGACGCTGCGGCCGGTGCGGTCCCGTTCGACCACCAGGCGCGCGCAAGCCCTCACGCCGTGCTCGTGAGCTGGGCGGACGCCGCGTCGGCCGGTCGGCTCAGGCAGGCGCGGACCCAGTCGGCCACGTCGGGCGCGTCGGGGGTTCGCACCAGGGATTGCGTGATCACGGGCAGTCGGTGGCGGCGCATGCGGTGGGCGTCGGAGACCATGACCGCCATGTTCGCGCCGACGTGCTCGGCGAGGTCCGTCTTGTTGATGACCAGCAGGTCGGCGGTGGTGACGCCGGGGCCGCCCTTGCGGGGCACCTTGTCGCCGCCGGCGACGTCGACGACGAACACCTGCCGGTCGACCAGGCCGCGGCTGAAGGTGGCGGTGAGGTTGTCGCCGCCGCTCTCGATGATGACCAGGTCCAGGCCGGGGAAGCGGGATTCGAGGCGTTCGACGGCGTCGAGGTTGGCGGTGATGTCGTCGCGGATGGCGGTGTGCGGGCAGGCTGGAGGTCCTTCACCAGGAACCGCGCGGGGTCCGCGACATCGTGCCGGGTTCCGTCGCTGTCCGTGTAGGCGTAGCGATCGAGGTAGTGGCGGCCGGTTTCCCGGTAGCCGAGCCGGAGGTAGAGGGCCGCTGCCCGGGGGTTTCCATCGTCGACGCCCAGGCCGATCCGGTGGTGGCCGTGTTGGCGGACGACGTCCTCCGCGGCGGCGATGAGGGCGGTGCCGATGCCCTGGGACCGGCGTTCGGGCGGCCAGACGTCCAGGCCGTTGAGTTCGGGGCAGTCGGGGTAGTGCTGGTTGATCTCCGGGGCGGAGCAGCCACGCCAGAGGATTTCGCCTGCCCCGACCGGCAGGTCGTCCGCCCAGGCGATCAGGAATGTGCTGTGCCCGTGCTGTTGGCGTTCGAACCGGGTGGTGTGACGCTCGGGTTGGCCGGGCGTGGGGATGTGCTCGCGCAGCAGGGCGAGGTCATTTTCCTGGCAGGGGCGGATGACGACCATCTCTGTCCTTCCGGGACGGCGACTGACTTCTGCGGGCGCAGGCGGCCCGGTCGCCGCTGCCGGCGCGCTGTCGGTATCGGACAAGGGGTGATGCGGCGCAGGTCAGCGTAGCGGGTGTCGGTGTGGCTGTTCTCGTAGCGAGCCGCTCGAACTCGGGTACCGTGCCTTGGCTCTGCGGTGGCGACTCCGCCGAGCCGTGAGCGGTTCGGTCGGTCCGCGGCGCAGGTGTCCGTTGGCGTGATCCGCGGTGATCACCGAGGTCCCGAGCCCCGGTATCGTCGGCCGGTGACCTCGGAAGCCGGCGCCCGCACCACCCCCACGTGGCCGGACCTGGCCGTCATCGCCCGCGACGTGCTGCTGGACGTGCTGGTCCACGGGCCGCTGTCGCGGGCCGAGATCGCCGACCGGCTGCGCCTGTCCCGGCCGACCCTCACCCGGGTCACCAGGTCGTTGGTGGCGAAGGGACTGCTGGTCGAGGGCGACACGAGACCCCGCGCCTCGGCGGGGCGGCCCTCGGAGATGCTGCACGTGCGGGGCGCGGCCCACCACTTCCTCGGCGTGAAGCTGACCGCCGAACGGCTCCACGCCACGATGACCGACCTCACCACGACCCCCGTCGCCACCACCCAGGAGCCGCTGCGCTCCCAGGACCCCGCCGACGTAATCGACCAGATCGCCGACGTGGCGGCCCGCTTCCCCACCCCGACCGGCATGGGGGTAACGCTCGGCGGGGTCACCCACCACGGTGTCGTCGTGCGCGACGAGCACCTCGGCTGGACCCACGTGCCGCTCAAGGCGGCGGTGACCCGCGCCACCGGCATCCCCACCGCGATCGACAACGACGTGCAGGCGCTCACCGCCGCCCAGCACTGGTTCGGCCCCGGCGCCGGGCTGAGATCCATGGCGGTGATCACCGTCGGCGCGGGCGTCGGCACCGGGCTGGTCGTCAACGGCGGCCTCGTCGAAGGCGCGCACGGCCTGCCACCCTGCTTCAGCCACACCCTGGTCGACGCGAGCGGTCCGCTGTGCGGCTGCGGCCGGCGCGGCTGCGTCTCCAGCTACCTGCTCACGCACGTGATCCTGCGGCGACTGACCGGCAACCCCGCCTACGACGAGGCCCTCGACCGGGTCCGCGCGGGCGATCCGCAGGCCCGGCAGGTGTTCGACGAGGCGGGCTACGCGCTCGGCGTGCTCATCGGCACCGTCGCCAACGCCGTCGACCCGCAGAAGGTGCTGCTCACCGGCGAGGGACTCCCGCTGTACGACGTGTCGACGCAACTGGTGCACGACGGCATCGAGGACACCTTCGACGACGACCCCGCCTTGATCGACCTGGACGTGCAACCGTTCGACCACAGCGAATGGGCCCGCTCCGGCGCCGCCCTCGCGGTCAAGGCCACGATCACCGGCACGATCTGATGCCCGGGCGGGTGGGAGGCGCTGCGTCGCCTCCCACCCTTCCGCGCGTGGTCACGTCGTGGGGACCACGCCCGCGGACACCCGGTGGCTCTCCGGCGGGCCCAGGTAGCTGTACTTCAGGCCGCCGGTGTCGACCACGAGGTTCTGCAGCACCACGGCGGGGTCGACCACCCAGAACTTCACCGTGTGCACGCCGGGAGAGGTGACCGTGAACGTGGTGGACGTGCGGTTGACGGCTTCCAGGGCGTTGACCTCCCAGCCCTTGTTCATGGTCGTGTCGTCGGCACGCGTCGCAGTCGTGATGTCGACCGTCCGGGGCGCCTGGTCGTCGATCGACATCGCGTACTTCACGCCGTCGCCGGGACGCACGTTGTTGCGGGGCGAGAGGTACGCCCACACCGTGACCGGTCCGGTCGTCGTCAGGTTGACCTGGTACTCCAGGCGTGCGCCGTCGCCTCCCGGTGTCTGGTCGGCCGTGGTCACCGGGCTGGGCCGCATACCCGACCCGGTACGGCCGATGTCGGGCAGGCGCGACCAGGTGATCCCGTTGCCGTCGACGGCTTTGGTGTAGTGGTCGGCCTCGATGGAGACGTAGCCGCCCGCTTCCACGAAACCGCCCGCGGGCTCGGTGATCGGCTTGTTCACCACCGCCTGCACGGTGACGGTGCGGCCGGCGCCGGTCACGGTGATGGCGTGGCGCGAGTACGACCTCTTCGACGTGCTGCTGGTGACGTTGCAGGTCTCCGTCGCCGTGGTCGTGATCTCCGTGCTGATCGGCGTGCCCACTGCCTACGCCCTGGCCCGCCGCGACTTCCCCGGCAAGAAGCTGCTCACCCTGCTGTTCCTGCTGCCCATCCTGATGCCGCCCATGACCTACGGCATCCCCCTGGCCACCGTGCTCTACAAGTTCCACCTGGCCGGCAGCATGACCGGCGTCATCGTGGCCAACCTCGTGCCGTCGGTGCCGTTCGTCGTGCTGACCATGACCCCGTTCATCGAGCAGATCGACACCAAGATCGGATCCGCCGCGCGGAGATCACCACACCGGACGTGCCGCCGCCCAACAGCGCGTCCAGCTCCGCGAGCTCCGGCTCGCGACCGGTGAAGTTGCCGGTCGACAGGGGCAACTGCCGGGGCTGCCGCACGGGCGCGGCGGTCGTGAGGTGCACGCCGCCGTGGATGTCGCGCGACTGCAGGACGAAGTCGCTGGGACCGGAGACGGTGTTCGAGTGCCCGGCCACGTCGTCCCCGTCCACCACCACCTCCGCCGCCTCACCGAAGGCGCCCACGGTAGCCGCACCCGCCGCACGACCACGTCCCGGCCGTGAACCGCGCATCGGTGGTGTGCGGGCGAAGAGCGCTGCCGGTCGTCGCAGGTTCGCCTTCCGCTGTTCACGGTGTCGCGGCACGGCCCAGGGCCGCCTCGACGATCCGGATCGCCTCGGTGGGATCGATGCCGGTGCTCGCGATGACCGCCGCGTAGTCGAGGGCGGCGCGGCGGGCCTGTTCGAGGGCGCGGTCGCCGGCGGCCGCGACGTACGACCCGGCCCGCCCGCGGGTCTCGATCAGCCCGGCCTCCTCGAGCTCCCGGTACGCCCGACCGACGGTGTTCACGGCGAGGCCGAGGTCGGCCGCGAGCCGGCGGATCGTCGGGAGCCTCGTGCCCACGGCGAGCGCGCGGTCCTGGATCTGCCTCGCGAGCTGGGCTCGGAGCTGCGCGTACGGCGGCGTCGGCGAGGCCGCGTCGATGACGATCACCGGGTCGCCATGGCTCGCCGTGCCGCCGCACCGACGCCCGCGGACCGGACCTGGATCAGGGAGAACACGACGGCGCCCACCACGAGGAGCGCCACCGAGACCGCGTTCCACCAGCCGAGCGAGTCCCCGTACAGGAAGATGACCGGCAGCAACCACACCAGGCTGGGGGTGACGACGGCGCGGGCGTCCTCGACCCGCATCACGACGTCGGCCGTGAGCGACGCCTCGTCCTCCGCCACGGCCGGGCTCGCCAGCACCTGGCGCAACTGCATGACGGTGCCGGCGGCGGCGCCCACGAGGCCGATCAGCACGATGACCGCCCCGGACCGCAGGCCGGGGTCCGGAACCGGCAGCACGCTCACCGCGAGCAGCAACGCGCCGGCGAAGCCGGCGACCGTGAAGACGGCGTGCGGCAGGCCCAACACCGCCGGCCACCCGAGCTGGACAGGGTGGGCCACCCGCCGGGGCAGTCGTGCGCCCGCCCGCCGGTCGACCCGCCGCACCCACCAGCCGAGCAGCCACTGCGCCACCAGCAACCCGACCACCAACGCCGTGAGCACCAGCAGCGCCGGCCAGGACGACGTGACGTCGGCGGGCAGCGTCAACGCGTGCGTGAGTGCCGCACCGATCATGAACGCCGCCAGCAGGACGCTGTTGGCGAGGTTGGCACGCCGTCGCACCGCCAGCCGTGCCGCGAGCAGCGGGGTCGGCTCGGCGTCGGCCAAGCCGTGCCGGGCCAGCCACCGCCCGGCCTCCGGGTGATCTCCCTGGCGCATGTGCCACCTCCCAATGTCACAACCTTTGTCTCAACACGATGAGTCATAGGATGCGACAATGTCAACCCCGGGTCGGGCGCTGCCACCCGGACCCCGTGGACGTGCGAGCCGGCGCGGTCGGCCGCCCGACATCACCCTGCGCGGCTTCACCGTGGGTCATTTTCGGAGATCATGGTGAAAGCTCTTAGCTCGACCCGGTAGCGCCCTACACCCGTTCGACGGAGAGCGATTGCCGAGCACGGCCGGAACGTCCCAGGGTCGGACGAGTCGCGGTTGATCGAACCCGATCACCGCGATCGCTCGAACATTCTCACTCGAGAATACCCACACCCTGAGGAAGGCCATGAAAAGGTCGAGGATGCTGGTTGCGGTGTTCAGCCTTGCCGCCGTCGTGCTCAGCGGCACCATGATGCTGTCGGCTCCGGCGCAAGCGGTGACCGGCGTGATGGTCCGGAGCGAGATGAATGGCAAGTGTCTCGACATCAAGGACTGGAACAACAACGACGGCGCGACCGTCCAGCTGTGGGGTTGCCACGGCGGCGCCAACCAGCGCTGGTACGGCGACGCCGGGATGATCCGCAGCGACATGAACGGCAAGTGCCTCGACATCAGAGACTGGAACAACAGCGACGGGGCCGTCGTGCAGATGTGGAGCTGCCACGGAGGCTCCAACCAACGCTGGTACGTGGACGCCGGAATGATCCGCAGTGAGATGAACGGCAAGTGCCTCGACGTCAAGGACTGGAACCCGAATGACGGGGCCGTCGTGCAGATGTGGAGCTGCCACGGCGGCGCGAACCAACGCTGGTACTGACCAACCGCCCCGCCTGGGTCGCGGCGAAGGAGTGCGTCGCTCCCCCGGCTTTTTCAGGTTGGTGAGACGAGCTTTGTGGTGAGACCGGACAGCGGAGTCGGGGGGGGGCGGGGGGGGGAGACAACGTCCCCGGCTCGGGGCGGGGGTTGGTGGGGAGGGAGACGAGGTGTTGGGGGGGTGCGGGGGTGGTGGGGTCACCACCCAAAG
>NZ_JBVJVK010000014.1:175283-183005 GCF_055603705.1 Actinosynnema sp. NPDC037264
CCCTGGGTCGTGGAGAAGGGTTGTTTCTCCCCCTTGGTTTTTTTGTGTTGGGGGGATGGTTTTGGTGGGGAGACGGAACCGGGGGGTGGGCGGCCCCCCCCCCCCCCCCCCCCGTTCCCGGTCAGCCGGGGTTGCCGGTGACGACGTCGCCGGTCTTGGTGATGCGGTAGGCGGTCGTGGCGCCGCTCCAGAAGTGGAACGTGAGCGTGACCGGGCCGTCGTCCACCTCGGCGAAGAACTCCGGTTTCAGGATGATGCCGTCGGCGCCGTAGTCGGGTTGGAAATGCGCGGCCTGGATCGGTAGGTCGTGGCTGATGATGCCGATCGGCCACGGCACCCCGGCGGAGAACCTGGCTTCGATCGTCGCGTTCACGCCATGGGCCCGGTTGCCGGCGAGGCGGGCGCCACCGGCCGGTCCGGGGCGCCGGTGCGCGACGACCTCCGCGGCCCGCGCGTACCCCCCACCGTGGTAGTTCACTCGCTGTCACTCCCGGAGCTCCGCGCGATCCGACGCGCCCAGGCGGCGTGGTCGCCGGTGCCCGTTCGGCGACGTCGACGAAGCACCCGGCCTATCGCCCACCACGCCGGTGGCCGTCCCGGCGCAGGTCAGCGGGCTGCCGGCCGCGCCCGGCGGGTGCTCTCGACACGCCGTCGCCACCCCTGTCCCGATCACCGGAGCTGGCCGGGTGGTCGGCCGGGCAAGTAGCTTCTGGCTGTGTCGGAACGGGACGAGGTCATCGCCGGGCGGTATCGGCTGGTGGAGTTGGTCGGGCGCGGGGCGGCCGGGGTGGTCTGGCGGGCACGCGACGAGCGCCTGGGGCGGTCCGTCGCGGTCAAGCTCCTCAACGCGGCCGACTCCCCGAGCGCGGTCGAGCGGATCGTGCGGGAGGGTCGGGTCGCCGCACGACTGCGGCACCCGCACGCCGTCACCGTGCACGACGTCGTCGAGCACGGCGGCAAACCCTGCCTGGTGATGGAGTACCTGCCGTCCAAGACGCTGGCCGAGCTGGTCGACGAACGCGGCCCGCTGCCCGAGGAGCTGGTCGCCGGCGTCGGCTGGCAGGTCGCGTCCGCGCTGACCGCCGCCCACGCCGACGGCATCGTGCACCGGGACGTCACGACGTTCAACATCCTCCTGGCCGAGGACGGCACCGCGAAGATCGCCGACTTCGGCATCGCCCGGGCGATCGGCGAGCACACCGTGACCGACGCCCGGGTGGTCGTCGGCACGCCCGCGTTCCTCGCGCCGGAGGTGGCGGCCGGCCAGGAGGCCGTGTTCGCCTCCGACGTGTACGCCCTCGGCGCGACGCTCTACGCCGCGCTGGAGGGCCACCCGCCGTTCGGCACCACCGACAACCCGTACGCCCTGCTCCGCCGCATCGCGGACGGCGAGGTCGCGCCGATGCGCTTCCAGGGCAGGCTGGGCGACGTCCTGGAACGCGTGCTCCGCCGAGACCCGGCCGAACGGCCGACGATGGCCGAGCTGCACGGCCTCCTGGGCGCGGTGGTGGAAGGACGGCCGCTGCCGGGCGACCCCCAGCCCAGCGCCTCGCAGAACGGCGACACCCGCCCGCTGCCCGCCCAGCGCCGCGTGCCGTGGCGACGGTTCGCGCTCGTGGCCGGCGCCGTCGTGCTGGTCGCGACCGGCATCGTGATCGGCAACTCGCTGGCCCGCACGGACTCGACCGGCAACGCCCAACCGGCCGTGGACGACACCACCACGACCACCACCACGACGACAACGACGACGGCGAGCACCCCCGCCAGCACCCCCACCACCACTACCAGCGCGACCACCACCAGCGCGACCACCACGACCAACGCCGCCACCACCACCAGCGCAACGAGCACCGCCCCGCGCACCTGCACCGCCCGCTTCGAGATCACCAACTCCTGGCCCGGCGGCTACCAGGCCCACGTGACCGTGCGCAACGCCAGTGGCCGCGCCCTCACCGGGTGGACCGTGACCTGGCCCCGCCCGTCCGGCCACGCGATCAGCAACCTGTGGAACGGCACCCTCGACCTGGGCGAGAACTCGGTGACCGTCACCAACGCCGCCCACAACGGCAAGCTGCCCGCGGACGGCTCGACCACCTTCGGCTTCACCGCCAACGGCCCGTCCGTCCCGGACCCCGACCTGAACTGCACGTCCGGCTGAACGAGCGGCCTGAGGGACCGGAAATGGGTGGTCAGACCGGCGCGGAGGCTGGTTTGCTCAACCTTCCGCGCCAGTCTGACCCAGCCGGCCGAAGCCGACCTGCCGTGTAGACACGCGTGCACACGGCCCGCCCGGACTACCCCGACGGGACGCTGCGTACACGTGCGCACACCGACCTCGAAGGAAACGACTCCTCCCCATGCCACGCCACGCCGTCAGCATCGAGACCCACCTCGTCGCCGACCACGACAGCGGCCCCTACGCGATCACCACCGGCCCGGACGGCGCGCTGTGGTACACCCTGGTGCGGGGCAGCGGGATAGGACGACTGGCGCCCGGCGGAGCCCCGACCACCCACCACCTCGCCCCCGACAGCCGGCCGACCATCATCGTCACCGGTCCGGACGACGCGCTCTGGTTCACCGGGTACCAGAGCCACCGCATCGGCCGCATCACCACCGACGGCGAGATCACCGAGTTCACCCCACCCACCCCCGACTGCGGCCCGTACGGCATCGCCCCGGGCCCCGACGGCGCGCTGTGGTTCACCGAGATCAACGCCGACCGCATCGGCCGCGTCACCACCGACGGCGACATCACCGAGTTCCCGCTCCCGCTCACCGGAGCGTTCCCGTCGGCCATCACCGCGGGCCCCGACGGCGCGATGTGGTTCACGCTCAACCAGGCCAACGCCATCGGCCGGATCACCACCGACGGCGCCGTCACCGTCCACCCGCTCCCCGCGGACGCGGCCGGACCGGTCGGCCTCTGCGCCGGCCCGGACGACGCGCTGTGGTTCGTCGAGATCGCCGCCGGCCGGATCGGCCGGATCACCACCGACGGCGAGCTCACCGGGTTCCCGCTGCCCGACCGCGCCTCACGCCCGCACGCCATCGTCGCCGACGGCCACGGCGACCTCTGGTTCACCGAGTGGGGCGCCAACCGGGTCGGCGTGATCACCACCGACGGCGCCGTGGAGTCCCACGCGCTCCCCGCGCCCCACGCGGAACCGCACGGCATCACCCCGGGCCCCGACGGCGCCCTCTGGATCGCCCTCGAAACCGGCGCGCTGGCCCGCGTCACCCGGGCCTGATCACCCGTCCTCCTGGAGGGCCGCCAACCCGTGCAGCAACGGCACGTAGACGTCGTCCACCAACGACGCCACGGTCTCCTCGCTCACCGGGGCGCCGCAGGTCATCGACTCGTTGCGGATGAGGTCCAGCGGCAGCCGCCGCACCCGGTGCGGCAGCTCGACCGGCGGCAGCTCGGCCCGGCTCACGGCCTTGTCCACGATCGTCGACACGGCCTCGGTCAGCGGCGTCGGGTTGGTCAGGCGCTCACCCAGCAGGGCCGCCACCTCGGGGTGCCGGAACGCCTCACCCATCACGCCCGCCACCATCTCGTTCATCATCGAGTCGGCCCGGCGGGCGATGCGGCCGAACAGGGTGCGCAGGTCACCGCGCAACGTGCCGGTGTCGGGCGGCTCGGGTTCCGCGGGCAGGTTGCGGAACCACGCAGCCAGCACCAGCTCCGCCCGACCGCCCCACCGGCGGTAGATGACCGGCTTGCTCGTCCCGGCACGGGCGGCCACCGCCTCCATGGTGAGCCTCGCGTAGCCGACTTCGCGCAGCTCGTCCCACGCCGCGTCCAGGATGGCCCGCTCCAGCTCCGCCCCACGTCGACGCGACTTCGTCACCGTCACCCTGCCCTCTCACCGAACCTCGCCGGGCCCGCCACCGACGAGCCCCCTACCCACGAGCCCGTCACCATGAGTCCATGAACCCCGACCGGACGAAGCCTTTACCCAGCCTTTAGATACTTTGCGTTCCTTATCGCACGGGTCTACCTTTGCACATGTTAGACACGATCCGTTTCTTATGGGGGAACACCGTTGCTGAGCCGCTTGCTGCGTGCCCACCTGCGGCCGTACAGACGTGAACTGACGGTCGTGCTCGTGCTACAGCTGATCGGCACCGTCGCCTCGCTGTACCTGCCGAGCCTCAACGCCGACATCATCGACTTCGGCATCGCCGCCGGTGACACCGGCTACATCCTGTCCACCGGCGGCTGGATGGTCGGCGTGTCGATCATCCAGATCGTCTCCTCGATCGGCGCGGTCTACTACAGCGCCCGCGTGGCGATGAGCTTCGGCCGCGACGTCCGCGCGGCCGTCTTCCACCGCGTCGGCGAGTTCTCCGCGCGCGAGGTCGCCACGCTCGGCCCGTCGTCGCTGATCACCCGCACGACCAACGACGTGCAGCAGGTCCAGCTGCTCGTGGTGATGGGCTGCACGATGCTGGTCAACGCGCCGATCATGTGCGTGGCGGGCATCGTGATGGCGCTGCGCGAGGACGTCGGCCTGTCGTGGCTGCTCGTCGTCTGCGTGCCCGCGCTGGCGATCGCGGTCGGCCTGATCGTGATCCGCATGGTGCCGCAGTTCCGGCTGATGCAGGAGCGCATCGACGAGGTCAACCGGGTGCTGCGCGAGCAGCTGGCCGGCATCCGCGTGGTGCGGGCGTTCGTCCGGGAGCGCGCCGAGACCCGGCGCTTCGCCGACGTCAACGGCGCGCTCACCGACACCGCGCTGCGCGTCGGCCGGCTCCAGGCGTTGATCTTCCCGGTGGTGATGCTGCTGCTCAACGCCTCCAGCGTGGCCGTGCTGTGGTTCGGCGCGTTCCGCGTGGACACCGGCGAGATGCAGATCGGCGCGCTGACGGCGTTCCTGAGCTACCTGATGCAGATCCTCATGGCGGTGATGTTCGCGACCTTCATCTCGATGATGATCCCGCGTGCCGCCGTGAGCGCCGAGCGGATCAACGAGGTGCTGGAGACCGACTCGTCGGTCCGGCCGCCGACCTCGCCGCTGCTCGAGCTGCCGGGCAAGACCTCGGTGGAGTTCCGCGGCGCGGAGTTCCGCTACCCCGGCGCGGACGAGCCGGTGCTGCGCGACATCAGCTTCCGCGCCGAGGCCGGTCACCGCACCGCGATCATCGGCAGCACGGGCACCGGCAAGACGACGCTGCTCAACCTCGTGCCGAGGCTGATCGACGTGACCGGCGGCGGTGTGCTCGTCAACGGCGCGGACGTCCGCGAGATCGACACCGAGGCGCTGTGCGCGCGCATCGGGCTGGTGCCGCAGCGGCCGTACCTGTTCACCGGCACGGTCGCGTCCAACCTCCGCTACGGCAGGCCCGAGGCCACCGACGACGAGCTGTGGGAGGCGTTGGAGATCGCGCAGGCGCGCGACTTCGTGGAGGCCATGCCCGGCGGGCTCGACGCGGAGATCGCCCAGGGCGGCACGAACGTCTCCGGCGGCCAGCGGCAACGGCTCTCCATCGCCCGCGCGCTGGTGCGCCGACCGGACATCTACCTGTTCGACGACGCCTTCTCGGCGCTGGACCTGTCCACCGACGCACGGCTGCGCGCCGCGCTGCGACCGCACACGCGGCACGCCGTCGTGGTGGTCGTCGCCCAGCGCGTGTCCACGATCCTGGACGCCGACCGGATCGTGGTGCTGGACGCCGGCACCGTCGTCGGCATCGGCACCCACCACGAACTGCTGGACTCCTGCCCCACCTACGTGGAGATCGTCGAGTCGCAGCTGACCTCGGAGCAGGCCGCATGAGCACCACGACCACTCCCCGCCCCGCGACCCCGCCACCGCCGCGGATGGGCGGCGGCATGCCCGGCATGGGCATGCCGATGGGCAAGGCGGAGAACTTCGGCCCGTCGGCGCGCCGGCTCGTCCAGCGCATGCGGCGCGAGCGGATCGCGTTGCTGGCGGTCGTCACCCTCGGCGTCATCAGCGTGGCGTTCGCCGTGGCGGGGCCGAAGATCCTGGGCCACGCCACCGACATCATCTTCGAGGGCGTCCTCGGCCGGATGCGCGGCACGGACGCGGGCGTCGACTTCGCCGCCCTCGCCACGGTCCTGATGTGGGTGATGGGCCTCTACCTGATCTCGTCGGCGTTCGGCTGGTGGCAGGGCCGGGTGCTGAACAACGTGGTGCAGCGCTTCGTGTTCCGGCTGCGCTCCGACGTCGAGGACAAGATCCACCGGCTGCCGCTGCGCTACTTCGACGGCAAGCCCCGCGGCGAGCTGCTCTCCCGCGTCACCAACGACATCGACAACGTGTCGACGACGTTGCAGCAGACGCTGAGCCAGCTGCTGACGTCGTTGCTGACGGTCATCGGCGTGCTGGTGATGATGCTGACGATCTCGCCGCTGCTGACGCTGATCGCGTTGCTGCTGATCCCGATCTCCGTGGTGGCGACCGGGCGGATCCGCAAGCGGTCGCAGGCGTTGTTCGTGGCGCAGTGGAAGCACACCGGCGCGTTGAACGCGCACATCGAGGAGGCGTTCACCGGCCACCAGCTGGTGAAGGTCTTCGGCCGGCAGCGCGAATCGGAGGCGGAGTTCAAGCGCCGCAACGACGAGCTGCTCGGCTCGGCGATGGGCGCGCAGTTCGTGTCCGGCCTGATCATGCCGATGATGATGTTCCTGTCGAACGTCAGCTACGTGGCCGTGGCGGTGGTGGGCGGCCTGCGCATCACGTCCGGCGCGATGACGCTCGGCGAGGTGCAGGCGTTCATCCAGTACTCACGCCAGTTCACCCAGCCGCTGACCCAGGTGGCGTCGATGGCGAACCTGATGCAGTCCGGCGTCGCGTCGGCCGAGCGGGTGTTCGAGCTGCTCGACGCCGAGGAGCAGGAGCCGGACCCGGCGGAGGCGTCGTTGCCCGCCGAACGCCGCGGCCGGGTGGAGTTCGAGCACGTGAGCTTCTCCTACCGGCCCGAGCAGCCGCTGATCGAGGACCTGTCGCTGGTGGCCGAGCCGGGGCAGACGGTCGCGATCGTCGGCCCGACCGGCGCGGGCAAGACGACGCTGGTGAACCTGATCATGCGGTTCTACGAGCTGGACGCGGGCCGCATCACGCTGGACGGGGTGGACATCACCGCGTTGAAGCGGGAGGACCTGCGGGCGCAGACCGGCATGGTGCTGCAGGACACGTGGCTGTTCGGCGGCACGATCCGCGACAACATCGCCTACGGCAACTCCTCGGCCACCGAGGAGGAGATCATCGCCGCGGCCCGCGCCACCTACGTGGACCGGTTCGTGCGCACGTTGCCGGACGGGTACGACACCGTCATCGACGAGGAGGCGACGAACGTCAGCGCCGGTGAGAAGCAGCTGCTGACCATCGCGCGGGCATTCCTGGCCAACCCGTCGCTGCTCATCCTGGACGAGGCGACCAGTTCGGTGGACACCCGCACGGAGTCGTTGGTGCAGCACGCCATGGCGGCCCTGCGGTCGTCGCGGACGAGCTTCGTCATCGCCCACCGGCTGTCGACGATCCGGGACGCCGACGTGATCCTGGTGATGGAGTCCGGGCGGATCGTGGAGCAGGGCAGCCACGACGAGCTGATGGCCGCCGAGGGCGCGTACCACCGCCTGTACGCGGCCCAGTTCGCCGCGGCCGGGTGAGGCGGCGGGGGGGGGGGGGGGGGGGGGGGGGGGGGCCGGGGGAGGAAGGGGGGGGGGGGGGGGGGGGGGGAGGGGACGGG
>NZ_JBVJVK010000014.1:183015-185917 GCF_055603705.1 Actinosynnema sp. NPDC037264
CGACCCACACCCACACCTCCATCCACACCCCCCACCCCCCCCCCCCCCCCCCCCCCCCCCCCCCCCCCCCCTCCCCCCCCCCCCTCCCCCCCCCCCCCCCCCCCCCCCCCCCCCCCCCCCCCCCCCCCCCCCCCCCCCCCCCCAGGCCCGCGGTCGGCGATCAGTCGAGGAAGTAGCCCATGTTGCCCTCGGTGATCTGGCCTTCGCAGTTCGGGTCGTAGGACTCCATGTGGTCACCGCTGCCCCGCACCACGCAGCGGTAGATCGGGTGGCTGCCGGCGACCGCGCCGTCGTGGGCGTAGCCGAGCAGGCCGACGCGGGTCTGGCCCTCGCAGTTCACGTCGTAGGAGGTGAAGTTGTCCCAGCCGACCGCGCAGCGGTACAGCGCGTGCGTGCCCGGGGCCTGGCTGGTCAGGAGGCGGCCCAGGGACGCCTCGGCCACGTAGCCCGACGGGGCGCCGGTGACCGACGTGAGGTGGTCGCGACCGCCGTAGTAGCGGACCGCCGTGACGGTCGACGGGCCACCGGTCGTCGGGCCGGTGAAGAGCAGGCGGTTCGGCGAGCCCGCGCCCGGGTTGGTGATCTTGTTCGGGGTCGAGGCGTCGACGAGCGCGGCGTGCACGGTCGCCGGCGCGTCACCGGGGTGCGTGGCCAGGTACAGCGCCGCGGCGCCCGCGACGTGCGGTGCGGCCATCGAGGTGCCGCTGATGGTGTTGGTGGCGGTGTCGCCGGTGTGCCAGGACGAGGTGATGTTCTGACCGGGCGCGAACACGTCGGTGCACGTGCCGTAGTTGGAGAACGACGCCCGCGCGTCGGTGTTCGTCGAGGCGTTGACGGTGACCGCCTCGCGCACCAGCGCCGGGCTGAAGCCGCACGCGTCGGCGTTGGAGTTGCCCGACGCGAGGGCGTACGTGACGCCGGAGGCGATCGAGTTGCGCACGGCCGTCTCCAGGGGCGCGGTGGCCGCGGAGGCGGTGGCGCCGAGGCTCATGTTCGCGACCGCGGGCTTGACGGCGTTCGCGGTCACCCACTCGACGCCGCTGATCACCTGGGCGAACGTGCCGGAGCCCGCGCAGTTGAGCACGCGCACGGCGACCAGCTGCACGCCCTTGGCGACGCCGTAGTGGCTGCCGCCGACCGTGCCCGCCACGTGCGTGCCGTGGCCGTTGCAGTCGGTGTTGGAGCCGTCCACGGCGTCGTAGCCCCACGACGCCCGGCCGCCGAACGTCGAGTGGGTGGTCCGGATGCCGGTGTCGAGGATGTACGCGCGCACGTTGGCCGCGGCCGTGTCGTAGCTGTAGGAGGAGTTCAGCGGCAGGTCGCGCTGGTCGATGCGGTCGAGCCCCCACGAGGGCGGGTTCGGCTGCGTGTCGACGGCCTGGACCCGGCCGTCCTCGCTGACCGACCGCACCGCCGGGTCGGCGGCCAGTCTTCTCGCTTCCCGTTCGCTCGCGGTGACGGCGAAGCCGCGTAACGCGTGCCGCCACGTGGCCGTGACCGTGCCGCCGTGCTCGGCGGTGAGGTCGGCCGCCTGGGCCGCCACCTCGTCCTTCAACACCACCACGTAGTGCCCCGGCACGGCCGTGCCGGCGGCGGCGAGCCGGATGTCGCCCTCCGCCGCGCCCGCCGGTGGCGCGCCGACCAGGAGACCGGTGGTGAGCGCCACCGCGCCCACCACCCCGTTCACGAAGACCTTGCGCTTCATCGAAACCTCCGCAGGGTTGAGATCCGACCACCGAGCGTGACACGCGGGTCACGGGTGCGGGGCAGGCCGGTGCGGCAGCCCGAAGGGCGGCGGCACGCGGTCGCAACCACGCGCTGCCGAAGGGCGTCCGCGCTCGTCGTCATCCGCAGGGCACGCCTGGTTCGAACGGCCGGCCGCGCGTGGCGCGAATGGTCGTCGCGCGCCGCCCCGGCGTCACGTCCGGCCGTCGAGGCCGAACCTCTCCGCGAACGCCGCCAACTGCTCCCGCTGCTCACCGGGGTCCGCGCTGGTCGCGCTCACGACGACGCGGGTCACGCCCTGCTCGGCGAACGCCTCCGCCGTGTCCGTGGACATCTCGATGGAGCCCCACCGGGTGTAGTCCAACGCGTCCGGGTCACGACCGGCCTCGATCGCGGTCGAGCGCGCGAGGTCCCACTGGAGCGCGCGTTCGTCGGGCATGAGCATGCCGCCGGGGAAGTACCCGTCACCACGGCGCCCGGCCCGGCGCGCGGCGGCCCGGCTCGAACCGTCGACGTGGACGGGCAGGTGCCGGACGCCGAGCGGTTTCGGGAAGCTGCACAGGTCCTCGAAGGCGAAGAACTCCCCCGCGAAGCTCACGCCCTCCTCGCCGCCCTCCCACAACAGCCGCAGCACGTCGATCGCCTCGTCGGCACGTCGGCCGCGCGTGCCGAAGTCCACCCCGACCGCCCGGGCCTCGCCGGGCAACGTGCCCAGGCCCACGGTCAGCAACCGCATCCGGCCCTTCGACAGCACGTCGACCGTCGCCAGTCGCTTGGCCAGGACCACCGGGTGGTGGTACGGCAGCAGCAACACCCCCGTGCCGAGCAGGATCCGGCTCGTCGCCGCCGCGACGAACGCGAGGCAGTCGACCGGGTCGGCGTAGGGCAGTGCCGGCGGGATCTCGTGCGCGCCGACCGCGGCGCCGGGGTACACCGCGACGTGCTCCGGCAGGTACAACGCCTCGAAGCCGCACTCCTCGGCGTGCCGGGCGTAGGCGACGAGCCGGTCGGGGTCGACGCCGAAGTACGGCGTGCTGTAGCTGACGGCGAACTTCATCGGACAGTCCTCATGGACCCCGACGCTAGTAGTGCTTTGTTAGGTTTGTCGATAGTTGTTGCGGTGTAGCGGTTTCACGGTTTGGTGGCAGGTCGGGCATGCGCCGGTCCAGGTCGCGAG